>NZ_DLNW01000002.1:266895-286910 GCF_002478435.1 Pseudomonas sp. UBA7500
CGATAGCGCGCTCAGGCTCTGGGATGTAGGTATCCAGAGTCTCAACCAGCTTCTTGACAGCGGTGGTGCCCATTTCGTTGTCGTCTTTGCCTTCCAGCGCCATACGAGCCGAACCGATGATGATCGGGGTATCGTCGCCTGGGAAGTCGTAGGTGGACAGCAGGTCGCGAACTTCCATCTCGACCAGTTCCAGCAGCTCAGCGTCGTCTACCAGGTCAGCCTTGTTCAGGAAGACCACGATGTACGGAACGCCAACCTGACGGGACAGCAGGATGTGCTCACGGGTTTGTGGCATCGGACCATCGGCAGCCGAGCAAACCAGGATCGCGCCGTCCATCTGGGCAGCACCGGTGATCATGTTCTTCACGTAGTCAGCGTGACCTGGGCAGTCGACGTGAGCGTAGTGACGAATGGTCGAGTTGTACTCAACGTGAGCGGTGTTGATGGTGATACCGCGAGCTTTCTCTTCTGGAGCGCTGTCGATCTTGTCGAATTCAACGACTGCGGAACCGAAAACTTCGGAGCAGACGCGAGTCAGAGCTGCGGTCAGAGTGGTTTTACCGTGGTCAACGTGACCGATGGTGCCAACGTTGACGTGCGGAAGGGAACGATCAAATTTTTCTTTAGCCACGACAATTAACTCCTAGCCTAAAGGACTGAATCAGCCTTGTTTTTTAACGAGCGCTTCGACGATGTTCGACGGAGCCTCAGCGTATTTGGAGAATTCCATGGAGTAGCTCGCGCGACCCTGGGACATGGAACGAACGTCGGTCGCATAACCGAACATCTCTCCGAGCGGAACTTCAGCACGGACAACCTTGCCGGACACCGAATCTTCCATACCCTGGATCAGACCACGACGACGGTTCAGGTCACCCATCACGTCACCCATGTAGTCCTCAGGGGTCACAACTTCTACCTTCATGATCGGCTCAAGCACCTTACCGCCGCCTTTGGCTGCGAGTTGCTTGGTCGCCATGGAGGCCGCCACCTTGAACGCCATCTCGTTAGAGTCGACGTCGTGGTAGGAACCATCAAACACGGTTGCCTTCAGGCCGATCAGCGGATAGCCGGCAACGATGCCGTTCTTCATCTGCTCTTCGATACCCTTCTGGATCGCCGGGATGTATTCCTTCGGAACCACACCACCCACAACCTCGTTGGTGAAAACCAGGCCTTCGGTGATGTTGCCGTGTGCGTCCACGTCTGGCTGCGAGAAGCGGATCCAGCAGTGACCGAACTGACCGCGACCACCGGACTGACGAACGAACTTGCCTTCGATTTCGACGTTGTCTTTGGTGATCTGCTCGCGATAGGAAACCTGCGGCTTACCGATGTTGGCTTCGACGTTGAATTCGCGCTTCATGCGGTCAACGAGGATGTCCAGGTGAAGCTCGCCCATACCCGAGATGATGGTCTGGCCGGTTTCTTCGTCGGTCTTGACGCGGAACGACGGGTCTTCCTGAGCCAGCTTGCCCAGTGCGATACCCATCTTTTCCTGGTCCTGCTTGGTTTTCGGCTCGACAGCTACCGAAATCACAGGCTCAGGGAAGTCCATACGCTCGAGGATGATCGGCTTGTCGGCGTTGCACAGGGTGTCACCAGTGGTGACGTCCTTCATGCCGATCAGAGCAGCGATGTCGCCGGCCAGTACTTCCTTGATTTCTTCACGCTGGTTGGCGTGCATCTGCACCATACGACCAACGCGCTCTTTCTTGCCCTTGACCGAGTTGATCACGGAGTCGCCGGACTGCAGCATACCCGAGTAAACACGGACAAAAGTCAGAGTACCAACGAACGGGTCGGTGGCAATCTTGAACGCCAGAGCCGAGAACGGCTCGTTGTCGTCGGCATGACGCTCGTCGTAGTCGGCGTCGACCAGCTCTTCCTTTGGCTTCTCGATCAGGTCAGGGTGGATACCCTTGATCGCAGGAATCTCGGTAGGAGCAGGCAGGAAGTCGATAACGGCGTCGAGAACCAGGGGAACGCCCTTGTTCTTGAACGACGAACCACAGACAGCCGGAACGATCTCGCTGGCCAGGGTACGCGCGCGCAGACCGGCCTTGATTTCTTCGACGGTCAGCTCTTCGCCTTCCAGGTACTTGTTCATCAGCTCTTCGCTGGACTCGGCAGCCGCTTCAACCATGTTGGAGCGCCACTCTTGAGCCAGCTCCAGCATATCAGCAGGAATTTCTTCCTCGCGATAGGTGGTGCCTTTGTCGTCTTCGTTCCAGTAGATAGCCTTCATCTTGATCAGATCGACCTGACCCTGGAAGTTCTCTTCCGAACCGATGGCCAGCTGAACAGGAACCGGGGTGTGACCCAGACGGTTCTTGATCTGACCTACGACGCGCAGGAAGTTGGCACCGGCACGGTCCATCTTGTTCACGTATACAACACGTGGAACGCCGTACTTGTTGGCTTGACGCCATACGGTTTCGGACTGTGGCTCAACGCCGGAGGTACCGCAGAACACAACGACAGCGCCGTCGAGTACACGCAGCGAACGCTCAACTTCAATGGTGAAGTCAACGTGGCCGGGGGTATCGATGACGTTTACGCGGTAGTTGTCATACTGACCCTTGGAGCCTTTCCAGAAGGTAGTGACAGCAGCGGAGGTAATGGTGATACCCCGCTCCTGCTCCTGCACCATCCAGTCGGTGGTCGCGGCGCCATCATGCACCTCGCCCAGTTTGTGGCTCAGGCCTGTGTAGAACAGGATCCGCTCGGTAGTAGTGGTCTTGCCCGCGTCAACGTGCGCGCAAATACCAATGTTACGGTAGCGGTTGATTGGTGTAGTACGAGCCATAGAGCCCTCGCAAAAATAGTGATGCCTGAATTAGAAGCGGTAGTGCGAGAACGCTTTGTTGGCTTCGGCCATACGGTGTACGTCTTCACGCTTCTTGACTGCAGCACCTTTGCCTTCAGCAGCATCCAGCAATTCGCCGGCCAGGCGCAGGGCCATAGACTTCTCGCCGCGCTTGCGCGCGTAGTCTACCAACCAGCGCATTGCCAGGGCGTTACGACGGGACGGACGAACTTCGACCGGAACCTGGTAAGTAGCACCGCCAACACGGCGCGACTTCACTTCGACCAGCGGAGCGATGGCGTCGAGAGCTTTCTCGAAGATTTCCAGGGGATCGCTGTTCTTGCGTTCTTTGACCTTGTCCAGCGCACCGTAAACGATACGCTCGGCAACGGCCTTCTTGCCGCTTTCCATCACGTGGTTCATGAACTTGGCGAGAATCTGCGATCCGTATTTTGGATCGTCCAGAATCTCACGCTTGGCTGCTACACGACGTCTTGGCATTGATAAGCCCTCAAACGGTCTTCAGGTTAGCTCGGGACAGGGAACCCAGAGGTTGCGTGCCCGACCTTACTCTTATCGACTCAATAAAATTGATAACTGCAAATTGCTGCAAACGGCCGATTACTTCGGACGCTTGGTACCGTACTTCGAACGACCTTGGTTACGACCTTTGACGCCGGAGGTATCCAGGGAGCCGCGAACGGTGTGGTAACGAACACCTGGCAAGTCTTTTACACGACCGCCGCGGATCAGTACCACGCTGTGCTCTTGCAGGTTGTGGCCTTCACCACCGATGTACGAGGAAACCTCGAAACCGTTGGTCAGACGCACACGGCATACTTTACGCAGTGCCGAGTTAGGTTTTTTCGGCGTGGTGGTGTACACACGGGTGCACACGCCACGACGTTGCGGGCAGTTCTGCAGCGCAGGAACGTCGGATTTCTCGACGATACGCTTACGCGGCTGACGTACCAGCTGGTTGATAGTTGCCATCTACTAGCTCCACTGTTGTCTTGCGACGCTATTGTCTTGCAAGAAAAGCAAAATGGCAGGACGAAGTCCCACCAAATTTAGGGGTACAAGAGTCTAAAGAGGATCTTGCCCCTCGTCAAGGCAAGGCCCCGACATCCCCCACCCTCCCCTTCGCAACAGATTATGTCGCGAAGATCGGGTGAGGGCCGCCAGGGCCCTACGCTTTAGTTGCCGCTGGAGTTCAGCGCTTCGGTCAGTGCAGCTTCCACTTCACTGGCGCTAACACGCAACGGCTTGTCGGCATCACGGCGACGCTTGCGCTCGCTGTGGTAGGCCAGACCGGTACCGGCCGGGATCAGACGACCCACGACCACGTTTTCTTTCAGGCCGCGCAGGTAGTCGCGCTTGCCGGTTACCGCCGCTTCGGTCAGTACGCGGGTGGTTTCCTGGAAGGAAGCCGCCGAGATGAACGATTCGGTGGACAGCGAGGCCTTGGTGATACCCAGCAGTACACGAGTGAACTTGGAGACAAACTTGTCTTCCGCGCCAAGGCGCTCGTTCTCTACCAGTACCTGGGTCAGTTCCATCTGGTCGCCCTTGATGAAGCTGGAGTCACCCGACTCGGCAATCTCGACCTTACGCAGCATCTGACGCAGGATGGTCTCGATGTGCTTGTCGTTGATCTTCACGCCTTGCAGACGGTAAACGTCCTGGATCTCGTTGACGATGTACTTGGCCAGCGCGCTAACACCCAGCAGACGCAGGATGTCGTGCGGATCGCTAGGACCGTCCGAGATGACTTCGCCGCGGTTCACTTGTTCGCCTTCGAAGACGTTCAGGTGACGCCACTTCGGAATCAGCTCTTCGTACGGATCGCTGCCATCGTTCGGGGTGATGACCAGACGGCGCTTGCCCTTGGTCTCTTTACCGAAGGCGATGGTACCGCTGACTTCAGCCAGAATCGAGGCTTCTTTCGGACGGCGCGCTTCGAACAGGTCGGCAACGCGCGGCAGACCACCGGTGATGTCACGGGTCTTGGACGTTTCTTGCGGGATACGCGCGATAACGTCACCAACACCGATCTGTGCACCGTCAGCCACACCGACCAGGGCGTTGGCTGGCAGGAAGTACTGAGCCGGTACGTCGGTACCTGGCAACAGCAGATCCTTGCCGCTGGCGTCGACCATCTTGATTGCAGGACGGATTTCCTTGCCTGCAGCCGGACGGTCTTTGACGTCCAGAACCTCGATGTTGGTCAGGCCGGTCAATTCGTCGGTCTGACGCTTGATCGTGATGCCTTCTTCCATGCCCACGAAGGTCACGGTACCTTTCATTTCGGTAACGATCGGGTGGGTGTGCGGGTCCCACTTGGCGACGATGGCGCCAGCGTCGACCTTGTCGCCTTCCTTCACCGAAATCACGGCGCCGTAAGGCAGCTTGTAACGCTCGCGCTCACGACCGAACTCGTCGGCAATCGCCAACTCGCCGGAACGCGATACGGCAACCAGGTTGCCGTCGGCACGCTCAACCTGCTTGAGGTTGTGCAGACGAACCATACCGCCGTTCTTCACCTGGACGCTGTCGGCAGCCGAGGTACGGCTTGCAGCACCACCGATGTGGAACGTACGCATGGTCAGCTGGGTACCCGGCTCACCGATCGACTGTGCAGCGATAACGCCGACAGCTTCACCGATGTTCACCTGGTGACCGCGAGCCAGGTCGCGACCGTAGCACTTGGCGCAGATACCGTAGCGGGTTTCGCAGCTGATCGGCGAACGCACGATCACTTCGTCGATGCTGTTCAGCTCGATGAACTCGACCCACTTCTCGTCGACCAGGGTACCGGCCGGAACGATGACGTCGTCGGTGCCAGGCTTGAACACGTCACGGGCGATTACACGACCCAGTACGCGCTCACCCAGCGGCTCTACAACGTCGCCGCCTTCGATGTGCGGGGTCATGACCAGACCCTGCTCGGTGCCACAGTCGATCTCGGTAACCACCAGATCCTGCGCCACGTCTACCAGACGACGGGTCAGGTAGCCGGAGTTCGCGGTTTTCAACGCGGTATCCGCAAGACCCTTACGCGCACCGTGAGTCGAGATGAAGTACTGCAGTACGCTCAGACCTTCGCGGAAGTTCGCGGTGATCGGCGTCTCGATGATCGAGCCGTCCGGCTTGGCCATCAGACCACGCATACCGGCCAACTGACGAATCTGAGCTGCCGAACCCCGGGCACCGGAGTCAGCCATCATGTACATCGAGTTGAAGGACTCCTGCTCGACTTCGTTGCCTTCGCGGTCGATGACCTTCTCTTTCGAGAGGTTGGCCATCATCGCCTTGGACACTTCGTCGTTCGCCTTGGACCACAGGTCGATGACCTTGTTGTACTTCTCGCCCTGGGTTACCAGGCCGGAGGCGTACTGGCTCTCGATCTCTTTCACTTCGTCGGTGGCAGCACCGATGATGCGGGCTTTTTCATCCGGGATAACGAAGTCGTTAACACCGATGGAAACGCCGGAGATGGTCGAGTAGGCAAAACCGGTGTACATCAGCTGGTCAGCGAAGATGACGGTCTCTTTCAGACCAACCACGCGGTAGCACTGGTTGATCAGCTTGGAGATCGCCTTTTTCTTCATCGGCTGGTTGACCACGTCGTACGACAGACCTGGCGGTACAACCTGGAACAGCAGTGCACGGCCGACAGTGGTGTCGACGATGCGGGTGTTCTTGACGCTGCCGCCATCACGATCGTTCACGGTTTCGTTGATACGAACCTTGATCTTGGCGTGCAGGGCCGCTTCGCCGGCGCGGAATACGCGGTCGACTTCCTGCAGGTCGGCGAATACGCGACCTTCGCCCTTGGCATTGATGGCTTCGCGGGTCATGTAGTACAGACCCAGTACAACGTCCTGCGAAGGAACGATGATCGGCTCACCGTTGGCTGGCGACAGGATGTTGTTGGTCGACATCATCAGCGCGCGCGCTTCGAGCTGGGCTTCCAGCGTCAGCGGCACGTGCACGGCCATCTGGTCACCGTCGAAGTCGGCGTTGTACGCGGCACAGACCAGCGGGTGCAGCTGGATGGCCTTGCCTTCGATCAGTACCGGCTCGAACGCCTGGATACCCAGACGGTGAAGGGTCGGTGCACGGTTGAGCAGTACGGGGTGTTCGCGAATCACTTCGGCAAGAACGTCCCACACCTCTGGCAACTCGCGCTCGACCATCTTCTTGGCAGCCTTGATGGTGGTCGCCAGACCACGCATTTCCAGCTTGCCGAAAATGAACGGCTTGAACAGCTCGAGGGCCATTTTCTTCGGCAGACCGCACTGGTGCAGACGCAGGGTCGGACCTACGGTAATTACCGAACGACCCGAGTAGTCAACGCGCTTACCGAGCAGGTTCTGACGGAAACGACCTTGCTTACCCTTGATCATGTCGGCCAGGGATTTCAGAGGACGCTTGTTCGAGCCGGTGATGGCGCGGCCGCGACGGCCGTTGTCGAGCAGTGCGTCGACCGCTTCCTGCAGCATGCGCTTTTCGTTGCGCACGATGATGTCAGGCGCAGACAGGTCGAGCAGGCGCTTCAGACGGTTGTTACGGTTGATCACCCGACGGTAAAGGTCGTTCAGGTCGGAGGTCGCGAAACGACCGCCATCCAGCGGAACCAGTGGACGCAGGTCTGGCGGCAGAACCGGCAGAACGGTCAGGACCATCCACTCAGGCAGGTTGCCCGAGCCCTGGAAGGCCTCCATCAGCTTCAGTCGCTTGGACAGCTTCTTGATCTTGGTTTCCGAGTTGGTCTGCGGAATCTCTTCGCGCAGGCGGCCAATCTCGTGTTCCAGGTCGATAGCGTGCAGCAGTTCGCGGACGGCCTCGGCACCCATGCGGGCGTCGAAGTCATCGCCGAACTCTTCCAGCGCTTCGAAGTACTGCTCGTCGTTCAGCAGCTGACCTTTTTCCAGGGTGGTCATGCCCGGGTCGATAACGACATAGCTCTCGAAATAGAGAACGCGCTCGATATCACGCAGGGTCATGTCCATCAGCAGGCCGATACGCGACGGCAGCGACTTCAGGAACCAGATGTGGGCAACAGGCGAGGCCAGCTCGATGTGCGCCATGCGCTCACGACGAACTTTTGCCAGCGCGACTTCAACACCGCACTTCTCGCAGATCACGCCACGGTGCTTCAGGCGCTTGTACTTGCCGCACAGGCACTCGTAGTCCTTGACTGGGCCAAAGATCTTGGCGCAGAACAGGCCGTCACGCTCAGGCTTGAACGTACGGTAGTTGATGGTTTCCGGCTTTTTTACTTCACCGAACGACCACGAACGGATCATCTCAGGCGAGGCCAATCCGATACGGATGGCGTCGAACTCTTCGACTTGACCCTGGTTTTTCAGCAAATTCAGTAGGTCTTTCAAGGCCTTTCCTCCTGGCGGAGCAGGGAGCGGGCTTTTCAGCCGCGCTCCCGATTCGCGTCACGTGTTATTCGGTTTCCAGATCGATATCGATACCGAGCGAACGAATCTCTTTGATCAACACGTTGAAGGACTCGGGCATGCCCGGCTCCATACGGTGATCGCCGTCCACGATGTTCTTGTACATCTTGGTCCGACCGTTCACATCGTCCGACTTCACTGTGAGCATTTCTTGCAGGGTGTATGCCGCGCCGTATGCTTCCAGCGCCCACACTTCCATCTCCCCGAAACGCTGACCACCGAACTGCGCCTTACCACCCAGCGGCTGCTGGGTAACCAGGCTGTAAGAACCAGTGGAACGCGCGTGCATCTTGTCGTCCACCAAGTGGTTCAGCTTGAGCATGTACATGTAACCAACGGTCACTGGACGCTCGAACTTGTTGCCGGTACGACCGTCGAACAGCTGCATCTGACCGCTTTCCGGCATGTCTGCCAGTTTCAGCATGGCCTTGATTTCGCTTTCCTTGGCACCGTCGAAGACTGGAGTGGCCATTGGCACACCGCCTTTGAGGTTCTTCGCCAGGTCGAGGATTTCCTGGTCGGAGAAGTCTTCCAGGCTTTCCTGACGACCACCGATCTCGTTGTAGATCTCGGTGAGGAACTTGCGCAGCTCGATGACCTTGCGCTGCTCTTCGAGCATGCGGTTGATCTTCTCGCCCAGGCCCTTGGCCGCCAGGCCCAGGTGGGTTTCGAGGATCTGACCGACGTTCATACGCGAAGGTACACCCAACGGGTTGAGTACCACGTCCACCGGCGTACCGTTGGCGTCGTGCGGCATGTCTTCGACCGGCATGATCACGGAGACCACACCCTTGTTACCGTGACGACCGGCCATCTTGTCGCCCGGCTGGATGCGACGACGGATTGCCAGGTAGACCTTGACGATCTTCAGTACGCCCGGTGCCAGGTCATCGCCCTGCTGCAGCTTGCGCTTCTTGTCTTCGAACTTGTCGTCCAGCAGACGGCGACGATCAACGATGTAGGCCTGGGCCTTCTCGAGTTGCTCGTTCAGCGCGTCTTCGGCCATGCGCAGTTTGAACCACTGGCCGTGCTCCAGACCGTCCAGCACTTCGTTGGAGATGACCGAACCTTTCTTCAGGCCGGCACCACCTTCGACGACCTGACCGTTCAGGGCGCTGCGCAGACGTTCGAAGGTTGCGCCTTCAACGATGCGGAACTCTTCGTTCAGGTCCTTGCGGATCTCGTCCAACTGCATCTTCTCGATGGACAGCGCACGGCTGTCGCGCTCGACGCCATCGCGAGTGAAGACCTGTACGTCGATGACAGTACCCTTGGTGCCGGTCGGCACACGCAGGGAGGTGTCTTTGACGTCGCTGGCCTTCTCGCCGAAGATCGCACGCAGCAGTTTTTCTTCTGGCGTCAGCTGGGTCTCGCCTTTTGGCGTGACCTTGCCGACCAGAATGTCGCCAGCGCCGACTTCAGCACCCACGTAGACGATACCGGCTTCGTCCAGCTTGTTCAGCGCAGCCTCACCCACGTTCGGGATGTCCGCGGTGATTTCCTCTGGGCCAAGCTTGGTGTCACGGGCCACACAGGTCAGTTCCTGGATGTGGATCGTGGTGAAGCGATCTTCCTGAACCACACGCTCGGACAGGCAGATGGAGTCTTCGAAGTTGAAGCCGTTCCACGCCATGAACGCGATGCGCATGTTCTGACCCAGAGCCAGCTCACCCATGTCGGTGGACGGGCCGTCGGCCATGATGTCGCTACGCTGAACCACATCACCCTTGCTCACCAGCGGACGCTGGTTGATGCAGGTGTTCTGGTTCGAGCGGGTGTACTTGGTCAGGTTGTAGATATCGACACCAGCTTCGCCGGTTTCAACTTCGTCATCTGCAACACGCACCACGATACGGCTGGCGTCGACGGAATCGATCACACCGCCACGACGAGCCACGACGCAAACGCCGGAGTCACGCGCAACGTTGCGCTCCATGCCGGTACCTACCAGCGGTTTGTCGGCGCGCAGAGTCGGTACAGCCTGACGCTGCATGTTCGAACCCATCAACGCACGGTTGGCGTCGTCGTGCTCGAGGAACGGAATCAACGATGCGGCAACAGAAACTACCTGCTTTGGCGAAACGTCCATCAGGGTGACGTCTTCCGGCGCCTTGACGGTGAATTCGTTCAGGTGACGGACCGCTACCAGTTCGTCGATCAGTTGCTTCTTCGCGTCCATCGTGGCCGAAGCCTGTGCGATGACGTGATCAGCTTCTTCGATCGCCGACAGGAACACGATGTCGTCGGTAACCACACCCTCTTTCACCACGCGGTACGGGCTCTCAAGGAAGCCGTACTGGTTGGTGCGGGCATAGGCCGCCAGGGAGTTGATCAGACCGATGTTCGGACCTTCAGGGGTCTCGATCGGGCACACGCGGCCGTAGTGGGTCGGGTGTACGTCACGGACTTCGAAGCCTGCGCGCTCACGGGTCAGACCACCAGGGCCGAGTGCCGAGACACGACGCTTGTGGGTGATCTCGGACAGCGGGTTGTTCTGGTCCATGAACTGGGACAGCTGGCTCGAACCGAAGAACTCCTTCACCGCCGCCGCTACCGGCTTGGCGTTGATCAGGTCTTGCGGCATCAGGCCTTCGCTTTCAGCCATGGACAGACGCTCTTTGACCGCGCGCTCTACACGCACCAGGCCAACGCGGAACTGGTTCTCGGCCATTTCGCCGACACAGCGCACGCGACGGTTACCCAGGTGGTCGATGTCGTCGACGATGCCTTTGCCGTTACGGATGTCGACCAGGGTCTTGAGGACCTCGACGATATCTTCCTTGCTCAGCACGCCCGAACCTTCGATCTCGGTACGACCGATACGACGGTTGAACTTCATGCGACCAACAGCCGACAGGTCGTAACGCTCGGCGCTGAAGAACAGGTTGTTGAACAGGGTCTCTGCGGCATCCTTGGTTGGCGGCTCGCCAGGACGCATCATGCGATAGATCTCGACCAGCGCTTCCAGTTGGTTGCTGGTGGAGTCGATCTTCAGGGTATCCGAGATGAACGGACCGCAGTCGATGTCGTTGGTGTACAGGGTCTCGATGCGAACGACCTGAGCCTTGGCGATCTTCACCAGTGCTTCGGTGGTCAGCTCGGTGTTGCATTCGGCCAGGATTTCACCGGTAGCCGGGTGCACGATCGCCTTGGCGGTGGTGCGGCCCAGAACGTATTCCAGCGGCACGTCCAGGGATTTGACACCAGCCTTTTCCAGCTGGTTGATGTGGCGAGCGGTAATACGACGACCCTGCTCGACAATCACCTTGCCGCTGTCGTCATGGATGTCCATGACCGCGATTTCACCACGCAGGCGTTGTGGCACCAGTTCCAGGCTGAGCTTTTCGCCCGCCACGTGGAATACGTTGGTGGTGTAGAACGCGTTCAGCACTTCTTCGGTGGTGTAGCCCAGCGCGCGCAGCAGTACGGAAGCCGGCAGCTTGCGACGACGGTCGATACGGACGAATACACAGTCTTTCGGATCGAATTCGAAGTCCAGCCACGAGCCGCGGTAAGGAATGATCCGCGCCGAGTACAGCAGCTTGCCCGAGCTGTGCGTCTTGCCACGGTCGTGGTCGAAGAACACGCCTGGCGAGCGGTGCAGCTGGGAAACGATAACACGCTCGGTACCGTTGATTACGAAGGTACCGTTTTCAGTCATCAGGGGGATTTCACCCATGTAGACTTCTTGCTCTTTGATGTCCTTGATCGCTTTGTTCGACGATTCTTTGTCGAAAATGATCAGGCGGACTTTCACGCGCAGCGGTACCGCGTAGGTTACCCCGCGCAGTACGCATTCTTTGACATCAAAGGCCGGTTCGCCCAGACGATAGCCAACGTACTCCAGGGCAGCATTGCCGGAGTAGCTGATGATCGGGAAAACCGATTTGAAGGCCGCATGCAGGCCCACGTCGCGGAACTGATCTTTAGTCGCTCCCGCCTGCAAGAATTCACGATACGAATCCAGCTGGATGGCCAGGAGGTAAGGCACATCCATGACGTCCGGCAACTTGCTAAAGTCCTTGCGGATACGTTTTTTCTCAGTGTATGAGTAAGCCATCAGCGTTCCCCAGCTTGGTCACCTGCTTGTTTGGCTTCTCCCGACGGGAGCAGCCAGAAAATCGTGCAAACCCCATGGTTTGCGCCACCGTCATCGGTGGTTACCGCTCGTCATCGGCGCCGACCTGATCGGCTGCCAATAACGGAAAAAGGCCGGTGGCAAAAGCCACCAGCCATCAGCCTTTCGCTTGTCGCTCGGGCTGGAGACGCACAGTCGAAATTACTTCAGTTCGACGGTAGCGCCTGCTGCTTCCAGGTCAGCCTTGGCTTTGTCAGCGGCTTCTTTCGAAACGCCTTCAGCAACGACTTGAGGAGCGGTATCAACCTTTTCCTTGGCTTCTTTCAGGCCCAGGCCGGTCAGTTCACGAACAGCCTTGATCACGTTTACTTTCTTGTCGCCAGCGGCAACCAGAACAACGTTGAACTCGGTTTGTTCTTCAACAACGGCAGCGGCAGCAGCTGGGCCAGCAGCGGCAACAGCAGCGGTAACGCCGAAGGTTTCTTCCATTGCTTTGATCAGCTCAACAACTTCCAGAACGGTTTTCTGGCCGATTGCTTCGATGATTTGCTCGTTAGTCAGAGACATGACTTAAATCCTGTATTGGGGTGACAGCCTACGCAGCCATCAAATTAAACGTATGATTTCGAAAGGGCTTGCGGTGCCTTAGGCAGCAGCAGCTTCTTTCTGGTCGCGAACGGCTGCCAGAGTACGAGCCAGCTTGCTGGTCGCGCCTTGGATCACGCTCATCAGCTTCGCAATGGCCTCGTCGCGGGTCGGCAGGGAAGCCAACACGTCGATCTGGTTTGCGGCAAGGAACTTGCCGTCGAACGCAGCTGCCTTGATCTCGAACTTGCTCTGACCCTTGGCGAACTCAGCGAACAGACGAGCTGCAGCGCCCGGGTGTTCGTTGGAGAACGCGATCAGGGTAGGGCCGGTGAACACGTCGTTGAGGACACTGAATTCAGTGTCGGCAACAGCGCGCTTGAGCAGGGTGTTACGTACAACACGTACGTAAACGCCAGCTTCACGAGCCTCTTTACGGAGTCCGGTCATTGCGCCTACAGTCACACCACGGGCATCAGCCACGACAGCGGACAGAGCGACTTTGGCAGCCTCGTTGACTTCAGCGACGATGGCCTTCTTGTCTTCGAGTTTAATTGCCACGGGTAAAACTCCTGCTTGTTACCGTTTCATCCAGCCGAAGCCGAATGTCGTTTTGGTGTCTGACTCGGTAAGGAATCAGGGGCACCATCTGCGTAGGCTTGAGGTTTAAGGCTTGCGCCGCCTACGGTCTTGGATAGCCCCCGCCAGGCAGGGACCCCAATTTTTGCTGACGGGCGCAATTGCTCGCGCCCATCGCGGTCTTACGCGTTCAGGGAACCTTGATCGATTACCAGACCTGGGCCCATGGTGGTGCTCAGGGTAACGCGCTTGACGTAGATACCTTTCGAGGAAGCTGGCTTGATACGCTTCAGATCAGCGATCAGGGCTTCAACGTTTTCCTTCAGCTTGACGGCTTCAAAGCCGATCTTGCCAACGGAAGTGTGGATGATGCCGTTTTTGTCGGTACGGTAGCGAACCTGACCAGCCTTGGCGTTTTTGACCGCGGTGGCTACGTCTGGAGTTACGGTGCCAACTTTAGGGTTAGGCATCAGGCCGCGAGGACCCAGAACCTGACCCAGCTGACCTACAACACGCATTGCGTCCGGGGAGGCAATAACGACGTCATAGTTCAGGTCGCCGCCTTTCATTTCGGCAGCCAGATCGTCCATGCCTACACGGTCAGCGCCGGCAGCCAGAGCGGCCTCGGCAGCTGGACCCTGGGTGAACACGGCAACACGTACGGTCTTGCCAGTGCCGTGTGGCAGCACGGTAGCGCTACGAACGACCTGGTCGGATTTACGTGGGTCAACGCCCAGGTTAACGGCTACGTCGAAGGACTCGCTGAACTTCACGGTAGACAGTTCGGCCAGCAGCACTGCTGCTTCTTCGAAGTTGTAGACTTTGCCCGCTTCGATTTTCGAAGCGATAGCCTTTTGGCGCTTGGTCAGCTTAGCCATTACACACCCTCCACGTTGAGGCCCATGCTGCGAGCGGAACCGGCGATGGTACGCACGGCCGCTTCCATGTCAGCAGCGGTCAGATCAGCATTTTTGGTTTTTGCGATCTCTTCCAGCTGAGCACGGGTCACAGTACCGACTTTGACGGTGTTCGGACGCGCAGAACCGCTGGTCAGGCCAGCTGCTTTCTTCAGCAGAACCGAAGCAGGGGTGCTTTTGGTTTCGAAAGTGAAGCTACGGTCACTGTATACAGTGATGATCACAGGAGTCGGCAGGCCGGCTTCTTGACCCTGGGTACGGGCGTTGAAGGCCTTGCAGAATTCCATGATGTTCACACCGTGTTGACCCAGTGCTGGGCCGACGGGTGGACTTGGGTTGGCCTGGCCGGCCTTTACTTGCAGCTTGATGTAAGCCTGAATCTTCTTAGCCATGAGCTACTCCAATATCGGGTACAAGCGCCAGATGGCTCCCCGGATTACTTGCGTTTTATCCCAGTGACGACAAAACCCCGCAGCACATAGGGCTGCGGGGTATGGGATGCGTCGTTCTGCTAGACCTTTTCGACCTGGCTGAACTCAAGCTCCACCGGAGTAGAGCGACCGAAGATGAGCACCGCTACCTGGAGCCGGCTCTTCTCGTAGTTAACCTCTTCGACCGTGCCGTTGAAATCAGCAAACGGACCGTCTACAACACGAACCACTTCACCTGGTTCGAACAGCGTTTTCGGCTTCGGCTTGTCGCTGCCATCGGCAACGCGACGCAGAATGGCCTCGGCTTCTTTATCGGTGATGGGTGCAGGCTTGTCTGCGGTACCACCAATGAAGCCCATGACACGAGGGGTGTCCTTGACCAAGTGCCAAGTCCCTTCGTTCATGTCCATCTGAACCAGCACGTAGCCCGGGAAGAACTTACGCTCGCTTTTGCGCTTCTGGCCATTGCGCATTTCAACCACTTCTTCAGTGGGGACCAGAATCTCGCCGAAGCCATCTTCCATGCCAGCCAGCTTTACGCGCTCGATGAGCGAGCGCATCACATGCTTCTCGTAACCCGAGTAAGCATGCACAACATACCAACGCTTAGCCACAGGACACCCTTAGCCAACAATCAAGGAAATCAACCAGCCGAGCAGGGAATCGAGCCCCCACAACAGCAGCGCCATGACCAGGACAACAGCCACCACAATAAGGGTAGTCTGCATGGTCTCTTGGCGGGTTGGCCATACGACTTTACGAATCTCGGTGCGAGCTTCCTTTGCCAGCGCAAAGAACGACCTGCCCTTTGCAGTCTGCAAGGCAACAAAGCCAGCAACAGCAGCAAGAGCGAGGAGTGCAATAACGCGATACAGAATCGGCGAAGCGGAGTAATATTGATTTCCGACCACGCCTACCACCACCAAAGCGACAACAGCCAGCCACTTGAGCAGATCAAAACGAGAGTCTTGGGCTTCAGACTTGGGAGTCATCTAGGAGGATCCTGTGAAAAGAAAGCCAGACACACAAGGTGAATCTGGCAGGTCAGGAGGGAATCGAACCCCCAACCTACGGTTTTGGAGACCGTCGCTCTGCCAATTGAGCTACTGACCTAAAAGCTTATCAGGCCGACCATTATGCCGGCCTGATCGAGAGAAATCAACTACTTATTCAATAACCTTTGCTACTACACCCGCACCGACGGTACGACCGCCCTCACGGATAGCGAAGCGCAGACCGTCTTCCATCGCGATGGTCTTGATCAGAGTGACAGTCATCTGGATGTTGTCACCTGGCATTACCATTTCAACGCCTTCTGGCAGCTCGCAGTTACCAGTCACGTCAGTAGTACGGAAGTAGAACTGTGGACGGTAGCCTTTGAAGAACGGAGTGTGACGGCCGCCTTCTTCCTTGCTCAGAACATAGACTTCTGCGGTGAACTTGGTGTGCGGCTTGACCGAACCTGGCTTGACCAGAACCTGGCCACGCTCAACGTCGTCACGCTTGGTGCCGCGCAGCAGCACGCCGCAGTTCTCGCCAGCACGACCTTCGTCCAGCAGCTTGCGGAACATCTCAACACCGGTGCAGGTGGTGGTGGTGGTGTCACGCAGACCAACGATTTCCAGGGCGTCTTGAACGCGGACGATGCCACGCTCGATACGACCGGTAACAACGGTACCACGACCCGAGATCGAGAATACGTCTTCGATTGGCATCAGGAACGGCTTGTCGATAGCGCGCTCAGGCTCTGGAATGTAGCTATCCAGAGTTTCGACCAGACGCTTGACAGCGGTGGTGCCCATTTCGTTATCGTCTTTGCCTTCCAGCGCCATGCGAGCCGAACCAATGATGATCGGGGTATCGTCGCCTGGGAAATCATAGGTGGACAGCAGGTCGCGAACTTCCATCTCGACCAGCTCCAGCAGCTCAGCATCGTCTACCAGGTCAGCCTTGTTCAGGAAGACCACGATGTACGGAACGCCAACCTGACGGGACAGCAGGATGTGCTCACGGGTTTGCGGCATCGGACCATCAGCGGCCGAGCAAACCAGGATAGCGCCATCCATCTGAGCAGCACCGGTAATCATGTTTTTTACATAGTCGGCGTGACCCGGGCAGTCAACGTGCGCATAGTGACGAATGTTCGAGTCATATTCGACGTGCGCAGTATTGATGGTGATGCCACGTGCTTTTTCTTCCGGGGCACTGTCGATCTTGTCGAAGTCAACCTTGGCAGAACCGAAAACCTCGGAGCAAACGCGAGTCAGCGCGGCGGTCAACGTCGTCTTACCATGGTCAACGTGACCAATGGTGCCGACGTTCACGTGCGGCTTGTTACGTTCGAACTTTTCCTTAGCCATCGAGACTGTCCCCCGGTAGAAGTAATAAGCAGATCAAACCGACCATTAAAACAAAGGCAGATATTTTCATATCTGCCTTGTCATATGGAGCTCTTGAGCGGATTTGAACCGCTGACCTCACCCTTACCAAGGGTGTGCTCTACCAACTGAGCTACAAGAGCGTAACACTGTGCAACAACAGCAAACCTGGAGCGGGTAGCGGGAATCGAACCCGCATCATCAGCTTGGAAGGCTGAGGTTCTACCACTAAACTATACCCGCGGAGCTTGCAGCTCTCGCTAAACTGGTGGAGGGAGAAGGATTCGAACCTTCGAAGTCGTAGACGTCAGATTTACAGTCTGATCCCTTTGGCCGCTCGGGAACCCCTCCAATGTGGCCGGCATTTTCTACTCTTGCCGTCCTGCTGTCAAGCTTTTTCTCATTAAAATCTTGAGGTTAGCTACTTTGACAACTGCTTCACTGCGTTACCACCTAGTGGTCATCGCTGTGGAGCGGGCGCCATTCTATGCAAACTATTCGATAGTTGCAACGCCTTCGCACAACATTATTTTATCTTTTAAGTCTTTGAAATCATGGGAAAGTCCGGCGAGCACCGTTGCGTCCAGCAAGCGACGGCTTTCAGGCGCTATCTGCAGCCACCACCCCTGACTGTCGGGCAGCCTCCCCACTACCTTGCGCGCCCGGATATCCAGGCTGATCAGACGCTGACGAAGGCTATCCAGTAGCTCGGGGCTAGCCAATGCCCCAAGGTAGAGACACTCATCGTCCTTCTGCGATGGCGCCTCGCGAGACTCGCTGAGCAGACGAATACCCTGCTGACTTCCCTTGTAGAGCGACAGCGATGTCACCTCTTTCGCCCTCAACGGTGCCTCCTGCTGGTGCCAGACGTAGTAGACGACATTGAGGACCAGCAATAACAGAAACAACCAGCGCATACACACCTCACTCCAGCGGACAGGCCATCGCCAGGCCTACGAACACCAGGTCGGGAACGATTCGGGCTTGCGGTACCACCTGGTGCAACAGGCCTGCGTCGCCACCGGTAATGAACAGGGTAAAATCCTCACCCCACAATGAGCGCGCCTGCTCGAGCTGAGTCAACACAAATCCATGCAGCATGAGCGTACAGCCGCGCTCTACCGCCTCGACGGTAGAGCGCCCAGGCTGCAGACTCGACAATGCACGCTCGGCGGACTCGTCGTCATAGCGGATACGCCGGGTATGGGTACGCAATTGATTGCGCATCAATGGCATCCCAGGGCAGATGAAACCTCCCAGGTGTTCCCCCTGCGCCGATACGAAATCCGATGTGACAGCAGTCCCCAGATCGATGACCACGCATGCCCTTCTGGCCAGATGGTACCCGCCGAGCAAAGCCAGCCACCGATCGAGCCCAAGACGCTCGTAATCGTCATAGCCATTGGTAACCCCGGCCAATGCAGTTGCCGAGCGCGCGCGCACTATCGACAGCCCGAACGCCTTCACCAGGGCATCACCAAGATGATCGGTCTCTTCTTCTGTACGCACACTGACCAGGCGGCAACGGGCCGGGGTATCGCCCGCAAGCGCCTCAACAGCCTCGATCAGCGCCTGGTTGGTATCGACGATGCCGCCGCCAACAACCGATGCGTCGGTGCGGATAACCCGCCACTTGATAAAACTGTTACCGCAATCGAGCTCAAGAATCATCGCGTAACCTCAAACTGAGCTCACCACCACTAAAGCTCTTCTCAACACCTTCGACCTGAAGACGCAGCGCGCCCTGACGATCGATACCGAGCACAACGCCGTCGACCCTGGTGACGCCGGCTATCAACGATACTGCACACCCCTGCCACAGGTGCCCTTGCTCCCACTCCGCCTGCAAGTCGGTAAAACCCGACTGACGATGTCGCTCCAGGTAAACCTGCAGATTCTCATTGAGCAGCGCAACCAGCTGGTTGCGATCAACCTGCTGCCCTGTCTCGAGCCGGACGGATGTCCATGCCTGATCGACCTCGCTGTTGGTCTGCATATTCACGTTCACGCCAATACCCAGCACCACATGACAGACATCAGCGGGATCCCCCACAAGCTCAAGAAGAATACCTGCGATCTTGCGACCGTTGGCCAGCACATCATTTGGCCACTTCAAGCCCGCAGCATTCACTCCGACGGACTGAAGGGTACGCATGACCGCCAAACCCACCACAAGGCTCAGGCCTTCCAGTTGCCGCATGCCACCGTCGATACGCAGCACTAGGCTGTAATAGAGATTCTGCGCAAAGGGGCTTGACCAGTTTCTGCCACGGCGACCGCGCCCTGCGCTCTGATGCTCAGCCAGAACCAGAAAGGGTGCCTGGCGACCGGCACTGATCGCGCGCAACGCTTCGGCATTTGTCGAGTCAATCTCTTCATGGATGTGCATTGGCCAGAGCCGGCCTGTACCGGCACTCTCGATGGCGCTGACGTCCAACAGCGACAAGGGCGCAGCCAATCTGTAGCCCCGCCCTCGCACCTTGTACACCGGCAGACTCAATTCAGCCTCGAGATGCTGCAATTGCTTCCACACGGCGCTGCGGCTGATGCCCAGGGCAGCACCCAAGGCCTCGCCGGAATGGAATCGACCATCCTTGAGGAGTTTCAACAACTTCAGCATGCCAATCTCGACTCACAATGAGGCACGCATGATAGCTATGCGCTGAAGGATTGCATACCTGTTGTAGGACGCGTCCTTACGGAGAAATAGCTGCGTGATCGCAGCTTTTTCAGCCCACAAAAACAAAACCCCTACCTGCAGATG
>NZ_DLNW01000045.1:0-364 GCF_002478435.1 Pseudomonas sp. UBA7500
TGATGCTGCCCTCGCCGGTGTCGTGGGCAAAACGGCCAAGGCTGGCGCCCTTGTTCAGCGCACCGATGGCGTTGGCGCTGAGGGCGCCGAAGCTCATGGCCGAAATGTTGAAGATCGACGCCGAGTACGGCTGGCGGCATTGCGGGCCGCCGATGGCGATGCGAAACGAGGCCGGGTCGGGGGTGTTGACCGGCAGCATCGAATGGCTGATGAACTCGAAGCCCGGGCGGTACACGTCATTGAGCGTGCCGAAGGCTTTCTCGGCGCTTTCGTTCTTGGCCCGTGCGTACACCAGCGAGCGCTGCGCGCGGGAGAAGGGCAGCTTGTCGTCGTCGCCTTCGAGCAGGTACTGGCGGATCTCGGG
>NZ_DLNW01000045.1:371-2808 GCF_002478435.1 Pseudomonas sp. UBA7500
GCACTGCGTGCTGGCGCTGGCGCAGGTCGTTCAGGCCCACCAGCGAGAGCAGCGTGCCGATCAGGGTCAATGGCCAGAGCCAGGCGTGAGTGGCAAGAAACGGCAGGCTGGCCAGGCTGAACGTGAGGCACGCCGCCAGGCAGGCATAACGGCTGGGAAACGAGAGGCGCATGAATCTTCCGCTGATGATGTTTGTCGCGCCTAGGATAGGCAAAGCACCGCGGCGGAAAACCCGTGGTTTCGGTAAAACAGTTTTATCCGCGCCGTGCTTGCCAGGCGCCGGGGCTCATGGGCCCGGCTGGTTGATGATCGCCAGGAACGCCTCGGCCGCCCGCGAACGGCCGTGCCGGCGGCTGATTGCATGCAGCGCGATGTGTGCATCGGCATCGCTGAGCGGGCGGTAGCACACGCCCTTGCGTTCCAGCGCGCTGGCGCAGGCCGGCACCACCGCCACGCCCTGGCCGGCGGCGACCAGGGCGATGATGGTGGTGGTCTGCTGGCCGCTGGGGCCGCGGTGCAGCGCCAGGCCGGCGTTGGCGAACAGGGTCTCGATGGCCAGGTTGAGGCCGGTGCCGTGCTGCTCGGGGTAGAGGATCACCGGGCGCTGCTGCAACTGCGCCAGGCTGACCTGCGCCTGGTCACTGAGCGGGTCGCTGACCGGCAGCGCCAGCAGCAGGGGTTCGTGCTCCAGGGTGTCGGTGTGCAGGTTGTGCTCGGCGGGGGGCGGCAGGCGGCTCAGGCCGATGTCCAGGGTGCCGTCGCGCAGCTGCGCCCACTGGTTCATCGACGCCTGTTCGATCAGGTTCAACTGCACCTCGGGGAAGGCCTGGGCGAAGCGCTGGATGGCCTGGGTGAAGCGGTCGCTCAGGGCCACGGAGCTGGCATAGCCCAGGCTCAGGTGGCCGGCCATGCCGCTGGCGAGCCTGGCGGCCATGGTTTCGGCCAGCGCCAGTTGCTCGATCACGTTGCGCGCATAGGGCACGAAGGCCTGGCCCTGCACGGTGAGGCTGACGTTGCGGCTGCTGCGCTCGAACAGGCTGAACCCCAGCTGGGCTTCCAGCGCCGAGATCTGCCGGGTCAGCGCGGGCTGGGCCAGGTGCAGGGCCTGGGCGGCGCGGCCGAAATGCAGGGCCTGGGCCACGGCCAGGAAATAGCGCAGTTTGCGGAGGTCGAGCATGGTGCACCTTGAGGTATCGATCGGTCCGAAATCGGTATTGGCCCGGGGCGAGTGGGGCGCCGTATAAAGGGCGCCACACACTTTAACGAGTTTTGCCATGCAGGCGCCTTCTTCGGCTGCGCGGGTCGCGATGTTGTTGTGCGGCTGCGCGGCGTTCCTCCCCTTGTACGCCACCCAGGGCATCCTCGCGCAACTGGCCCGGCAGTTTGCCGTGGACATTGGCCAGGTGAGCTGGAGCCTGACCATCACCACCCTGATGGTGGCGTTGACTGCGCCCTGGGTCGGCTGGCTGGCGCGGCGCTGGTCGCCGGTGACGCTGATCGTGGTGGCGGCGTTGCTGCTGGCCACCCCGGTGCTGCTGATGGCCACGGTGGGCAGCTTTGCCGAGCTGCTGCTGTGGCGGGCGGTGCAGGGCTTGCTGATACCGGTGATCTTCGCCTGCAGCGTGGCGCTGATTGGTGAGCGATGGCAGGGCGCGAGCGTGACCGAGGTCACCAGCCTGTACGTGACCGGCACCATCCTGGGCGGCTTTGCCGGGCGCTTCGTGGTGGCGTGGGTGACCGAGTACTGGGGCTGGCGCGAAGCGTTCGAAGTGCTGGCGCTGGTGGTGCTGCTGATGGGGCTGGGGATTCGCTGGCTGCTGGTGCTCGAACCGGTGCCGGCGAGCAGGCGCAGGGCCAGTGCGCCACCACGGTTTGGCTGGCCATTGTGGTCGGCGTGTGCGGTGGGGTTCTGCGTGCTGTTTTCACAGGTGGCGTCGTTCACCTATGCGGGGCTGCACCTGAGCCGGGCGCCGTTCGGGCTGGGGGCGGCGGCGCTGGGGTCGATCTATGCGGTGTTTCTGCTGGCGCTGGTGGTCACGCCGATTGCCGGCCGCCTGGCCAGGGCTCGCCCGCCGTTGCACCTGCTGATGGTGGCGGGCGTTGTCGGCGCGGTGGGCATCGGCCTGACGCTTGTGCCCACGCTGTGGGTTATCGTGTTGGGGCTGGCGTTGAGCTCGACCGGGGTGTTCCTGGCGCAGGCGGCGGCCAACACTTTCATTGCGACCACGGCCGGCGCGAACAAGGCCGGGGCGATCGGGCGCTACCTGACCTGCTATTACCTGGGCGGGAGTGCCGGCGCGCTGTTGCCGGCGGTGCTGTGGCAGCAGTGGGGTTGGACCGGGTGCGTGGTGCTGATTCTGGGGTTTCAGGCGGTGTTCATGTTGATCGGGCGGGTGGGCTGGCGCTGAACCCTTCGGCCCCTTCGCGGGTCAAGCCC
>NZ_DLNW01000048.1:0-55755 GCF_002478435.1 Pseudomonas sp. UBA7500
ACTGAAAAACCGGCCCCGGCCCCCGCGCCAACGGAACAGGCCGCCCCGGTAGCCCCGGCGCCGGCCCCCGCCGAACCGGCCGCGCCCGCAGCTGCACCGGCCCCGGCGGCGACCCCGGCGCCCACCCAGGCGAGCCTGGGCGAGCGCTACGCCGGTCGCGAGCTGACGGTGGTAGACGTTTCCGAAGTGCAGGTCGACGGTGCCAGCGCCTTGTCGGTGACCTTCTCGGTGCCGCTGGACAAGGACCAGAACCTTGCCGAGCGCGTGCACCTGGTGGACACCACCCGGGGCAAGCTCGACGGCGCCTGGGAGCTCAGCGAAAACCAGATGGAGCTGCGCCTGCGTCACCTGGAGCCGCAGCGCAAGCTGGTGCTGACCGTGGATGCCGGCCTGCTCGGGGTAAACGGCAAGAAGCTCCCCAGCGAGTACGTCAGCCGCCTCGAAACCCGCGACATGCAGCCCACCGTGGGCTTCGCCAGCCGCGGCTCTCTGCTGCCCACGCGCCTGGCCGAAGGCCTGCCGGTGATCGCGCTGAACATCGACAAGGTGGACGTCGAGTTCTTCCGCATCAAGCCCGAGTCGATGTCCAGCTTCCTGGCCAGCTGGGGCCGCAACACCTCGCTCGAGTACTACAACTCCGAAGAGCTGTTGAGCAAGGCCGACCTGGTGTATGCCGGCCGCTTCGACCTGAACCCGGTGCGCAACACCCGCGAAACCCTGCTGCTGCCGATTGCCGGGATCAAGCCGTTGCAGGAACCGGGGGTGTACCTGGCGGTGATGCGCGCCTCGGGCCGCTACAACTATTCGCAGCCGGCCACCCTGTTCACCCTGAGTGACATCGGGCTGTCGGCGCATCGCTACACCAACCGCCTGGACGTGTTCACCCAGGCGCTGGACGGCGGCAAGGCCCTGGACGGGGTCAACCTCGAACTGCTCGACCGGGAAGGCAAGCTGCTGGCCCAGGCCAAGACCGACGGCGATGGCCATGCGCAATTGCCGATGCCGCCCAAGGCCGACGTACTGCTGGCCAAGCAGGGCGTGCACACCACCTTGCTGCGCCTGAACAGCGCCGCGCTCGACCTCTCCGAATTCGCGCTGACCGGGCCGCAGGCCAACCCGCTGCAGTTTTTCGTGTTCGGCCCGCGCGACCTCTATCGCCCGGGTGAAACCGTGCTGCTCAACGGCCTGCTGCGCGACCAGGATGGCAAGCCGGTGAAAGCCCAGCCGGTCAGTGTCGAGGTGCGTCGTCCGGATGAACAGGTCAGCCGCAAGTTCGTGTGGGAGGCCGATGCCAATGGCTTCTACCAGTACCAGTTGCAACTGGCCAGCGAAGCCCCGACCGGGCGCTGGCAACTGGTGTTCGACCTGGGCGGCGGCAAGAAGCAGGTGTTCGAGTTCCTTGTCGAAGACTTCATGCCCGAGCGCCTGGCCCTGGAACTCAAGGGCAGCGCGACCCCGCTGAGCCCGGGTGAAACCGCTGAAATCCATGTCAATGGCCGCTACCTCTACGGCGCCCCGGCCTCGGGCAACCGCCTCAGCGGCCAGGCCTACGTGCGCCCGCTGCGCGAAGCGGTGCCGGCCTTGCCGGGCTACCAGTTCGGCTCGATCACCGAGGAAGACCTGAGCCACGACCTGGAACTGGACGAAACCACCCTGGACGCGTCGGGCGATGCCACGCTGCAGATCGAAAGCCGCTGGTCCGAGGCGCATTCGCCGCTGCAACTGAGCGTGCAGGCCAGCCTGCAGGAGTCCGGTGGCCGGCCGATCACCCGGCGCCTGGAGCAGCCGATCTGGCCGGCCGAGCGCATGCCCGGCCTGCGTGGGCTGTTCGACGGTGAAGAGGTCGACGGCAACACCCCGGTCGAGTTCGAACTGCTGATGGCCGACCGTGACGGCCACAAGCTGGCCGCCGACAACCTCAAGGTGCGCCTGATTCAGGAGCGCCGCGACTACTACTGGAACTATTCCTCCAGCGATGGTTGGGATTACAACTACAACGAGAAATTCCTGCTGCAGTCCGAGCAGCCGGTCAGCATCAAGGCCGGCAGCACTGCCAAGCTGAGCTTCCCGGTGGAATGGGGCCCGTACCGTGTCGAGGTCGAAGACCCGAGCACCGGCGTGACCAGCAGCGTGCGCTTCTGGGCTGGCTGGCGTGCCCAGGACAACACCGACGGCGGCGCCGTGCGCCCCGACCAGGTCAAGCTGGCGCTGGACAAGCCGGCCTACGCCGATGGCGCCACCGCGCAGATCACCGTGACCCCGCCGGCTGCCGGCAAGGGTTACCTGATCGTCGAGGGCAATGACGGCCCGCTGTGGTGGGAAGAAATCGACGTGCCTGCCGAGGGCAAGACCTACGCGGTCAAGCTCGACCCCAAATGGGCCCGCCACGACCTGTACGTCAGCGCCCTGGTGATCCGCCCTGGCGAGCGCAAGGCCAATGCCACGCCCAAACGTGCCGTGGGCGTGCTGCACCTGCCGCTGGATCGCGCCGAGCGCAAGCTGGCGCTGACTCTCAAGGCCCCGGAAAAGATGCGTCCCAAGCAGCCGCTCACCGTCAAGGTGCAGGCGCGCAATGCCGATGGCAGCATCCCCAAGCAGGTGCAGGTGCTGCTGGCCGCGGTGGACGTGGGCATTCTCAACATCACCAGCTACGCCACCCCCGACCCGTTCACCGGCATGTTCGGCCGCAAGGCCTACGGCGCCGACCAGCTGGATATCTACGGCCAGCTGATCGAAGCCGGGCAGGGCCGCCTGGCCAGCCTGGCATTCGGCGGTGACGCGGCCATGGCCAAGGGCGGCAAGCGTCCCAGCACCAGCGTGACCATCGTGGCCCTGCAGAGCGCCCCGGTGACCCTGGACGCCAAGGGCGAAGGTCAGGCGACGGTGGACATCCCCGACTTCAACGGCGAGCTTCGGGTGATGGCCCAGGCCTGGACCGACGAGCGCTTCGGCATGGCCGAGGCCAAGACCGTGGTCGCCGCGCCGCTGATCGCCGAACTGTCGGCCCCGCGTTTTCTGGCCGGCGGCGACCGTACCGAGCTGGCGCTGGACCTGTCCAACCTGTCGGGCAAGGCGCAGAAGTTCACGGTCAAGGTGACCACCGAGGGCCAGTTGAACCTGCTGACCCCGTCCGAGCAGCCACTGAGCCTGCGTGACGGCCAGCGCGTGACCTCGCTGCTGGGCGTGCAGGCCGTGGGTGGCCTGGGCCAGGGCAAGGTCAAGGTGCAGGTAAGCGGCCTGGTGCTGCCGGGCGAACCGAACACCGCCTTCACCCGCGAGTGGACCCTGGGCATTCGCCCGGCCTACCCGGCGCAGCTCAGGCACTACCGCGCCGCGCTCAAGGACCAGCCATGGACCTTGCCCGCCGAGGACCTGGCCGCGTTCGAACCCCAGGGCCTGGAGGCGATGCTGTCGCTGTCGAGCCGCCCGCCGCTGAACATCGCCGAGCAGATCCGTGCCCTCGAGGCCTACCCCTATGGCTGCCTGGAGCAGACCACCAGCGGGCTGTACCCGTCGCTGTACGCCGATGCCGAGACGCTCAAGCGCCTGGGCATCAAGGGTGAAGAGCCCAAGGTGCGCCAGCGCAAGATCGAGATGGGCATCGAGCACCTGCTCGGCATGCAGCGCTACAACGGCAGCTTCGGCCTGTGGAGCGCGGACGACAGCGAGGAGTACTGGCTGACCGCCTACGTCACCGACTTCCTGCAGCGTGCTCGCGAGCAAGGCTACGCGGTGCCGCCCGAGGCGCTGAAAAAGGCCAACGAACGCCTGCTGCGCTACCTGCAGGAACGCAACCTGATCGAGCCGTACTACACCAGCAACGCCGAGCACAGCCGCTTCGCAGTACAGGCGTATGCGGCGCTGGTGCTGGCGCGTACCCAGCAGGCCCCGCTGGGTGCCCTGCGCAGCCTGTTCGAGCGCCGCGCCGATGCACGCTCGGGCCTGCCGCTGGTACAGCTGTCGATCGCACTGGACAAGATGGGCGACAAGCCGCGCTCGGCGCAGGCCCTGCAGGCGGGCCTGGCGGTCAAGCGTCAGGACGTGTGGCTGAGCGACTATGGCAGCCCGGTACGTGACGAGGCGCTGATCCTGGCCCTGCTCGAAGAGAACAAGCTGGCCACCGACCAGCTCGACCAGCGCCTGTTCGAGCTGTCGGACAAGATGGCCAGCAGCTCGTACCTGTCCACCCAGGAACGCAATGCGCTGTTCATGGCCGGGCGTGGCATGCTCAAGCAGCCTGAAGGCCGCTGGAGTGCACGCCTGGACAGCGCGGGCGAGCTGCGCGACCTGGGCCCGACCCAGGCCGGGCTCAAGCTGGAGGGGCCGTTGCTGGCCTCGCCGCTGACCGTGACCAACACCAGCGACAAGACCGTGTACCAGCAGTTGACCGTGTCGGGTTACCCGCGCTTCGCACCCCGTGCGGTGGGCACCAACATGAGCATCTACCGCGAGTACCTGGGCATGAATGGCCGGGCACTGAACATCAAGTCGCTCAAGAGTGGCGACCTGGTGCTGGTGCACATTGGTATCCGCGCCAACGAGCGGGTGCCGGACGCGCTGATCGTCGACCTGCTGCCGGCGGGCCTGGAGCTGGAAAACCAGAACCTGGCGCAAAGTGCGGCTAGCCTGGACAACGCCAGCAGTGCAGTGAAGGAATGGCGTGAAGCAATGCAGAACGCCAACGTGGTGCACCAGGAGTTTCGCGATGACCGCTACGTGGCGGCGATGAACGTCGACCCGTATGGCGTGACGCACCTGCTGTACCTGGCCCGTGCGGTCACGCCGGGCACCTACCGCGTGCCGCCGGTGCAGGTGGAGTCGATGTACCGGCCCAACTGGCAGGCGGTGGGCGAGAGCCCGGGTGACATGGTGATTCTGGGGCGCTAGTCAGGCCCCATCGCGGGTCAAGCCCGCTCCCACAAGGGTCGCAGTAATCCCTGTGGGAGCGGGCTTGACCCGCGATGCTGTCACCGCACCACCCAGCTCAACACCCACAACCCCAGCATCAGCCAGATGATCCCCATGATGATCGAGGCGCGCATGAACGCGCGCACGGCCGAATACAGCAACAGCAGGCCGATCACCAGCATCAGGATGCTGACCAGCGAGGTGTCCATGCCCAGTGTGCGTGCCAGGCCGTCGATGAAGTTGCCGCCGGCATTGGCCAGCAGATTGAACAACCCGCTCAGGGCATCCACCACGAAGCGGATCACCGCGCCGAGCGCTTGCCCCAGCCATTCGAAAAAACCTTCTACATGCATAATCGCTTCCTGATCGACGCTACGGCGCAGTCGCCGTGCCCAGAGCTTTGGCCATCATCCTGCCGGCTCGGTTCCTCACCCACGCAAAAAGGTGTCCGCGCCTGATGTTCAGCTTAGCCCGACCCCGCTCGCGCATCGCCCGGCTGCTGTGCGCCGCCTTTGCCTGCGTGCTGTTGCTGTGGCTGGCTGATCGCCTGTGGCCATTGCCGATGCCGGCCGACGATCTGGCGCGGGTGGTGCTGGCCGAAGACGGCACGCCGCTGTGGCGCTTTGCCGATGCCGAGGGCGTGTGGCGCTACCCGGTCACCCTTGATCAGGTGTCGCCTTACTACCTCGAAGCCTTGCTCACCTACGAGGACCGCTGGTTCTACCGGCACCCCGGGGTCAACCCGCTGGCCCTGGGCCGTGCCGCCTGGCAGAACCTCACGGGCGGGCGCGTGCTGTCGGGCGGCAGCACGCTGTCGATGCAGGTGGCGCGCCTGCTCGACCCGCACTCGCGCACGCTGCCGGGCAAATTGCGCCAGGTGTGGCGCACCGCGCAGCTGGAATGGCACCTGTCCAAACGCCAGATCCTGGAGCTGTACCTCAACCGCGCACCGTTCGGCGGCACCCTGCAGGGTGTGGCGGCAGCCAGCTGGGCGTACCTGGGCAAGTCGCCCTTGCAACTGACCCCGGCCGAGGCCGCGCTGCTGGCGGTTCTGCCCCAGGCGCCCAGCCGTCTGCGCCCCGACCGCCACCCGGAGCGCGCGCGCCTGGCCCGGGACAAGGTGCTGCAACGCCTGGGCGAGTACCAGGTGTGGCCGCAGCAGCGCATCGCCGAAGCGCAGGAAGAACCGCTGCTGCTGGCACCACGCCAGGAGCCGGCGTTGGCTCCGCTGCTGGCTCGCCGGCTGAACCGTGCCGACAGCCCGCCGCTGATCCACACCACCCTCGACGCTGCGCTGCAACGGCGCCTGGAAGACCTGCTGCTGGGCTGGCGCGCACGCCTGCCCGAGCGCACTTCGGCGGCGATCCTGGTGGTGGAGTCGCAGACCATGGCAGTGCGCGCCTACCTGGGGTCGGTGGACCTTGGCGATGAGCGCCGTTTCGGCCACGTCGACATGATCACTGCCCTGCGTTCGCCGGGCTCGACCCTCAAGCCGTTTCTGTACGGCATGGCCATGGATGACGGCCTGATCCATTCGGAGTCGTTGCTGCAGGATGTGCCACGCCGCTATGGCGACTATCGCCCCGGCAATTTCTCGATGGGTTTCAGTGGCCCGGTGGCGGCCAGCTCGGCATTGGCGTTGTCGCTCAACCTGCCGGCGGTGCAGTTGCTCGAAGCCTACGGGCCCAAGCGCTTTGCCGCGCAGATGCGCATGGGCGGCATGCCGCTGAGCCTGCCGACGGCGGCCGAGCCGAACCTGTCGCTGATCCTGGGCGGCGCCGGCAGCCGCCTCGAAGACCTGGTCAGTGGCTACAGTGCGTTCGCCCGCGACGGCATGAGCGCGCCGCTGCGCCTGCAACCGGATGCGCCGCTGGTCGAGCGCCGGCTGCTGTCGCCGGGCTCGGCGTGGATCATCCGGCGCATCCTCAGTGGCCAGGCGCGTCCCGACCGCGACCCGCACGCCGAACTGGTGCAGCGCCCGCAGCTGGCCTGGAAGACCGGCACCAGCTACGGCTTTCGCGATGCCTGGTCGATCGGCGTGGGGCCGCGCTACCTGATCGGCATCTGGATCGGCCGCCCCGACGGCACCCCGGTGCCGGGGCAGTTCGGCCTGGCCTCGGCCGCGCCGCTGATGCTGCAGGTGCATGACGTGCTGAGCAACCGCGACAGCCAGCGCGGCATTGCCGCCCCGGTGCCGGCAGTGCCGGGCAACGTCGGGGTGGCCGCGATCTGCTGGCCGCTGGGCCAGCCGATGGCACGTACCGACCCCAACTGCCGGCGCCAGCGCTTTGCCTGGACCCTGGACAACACCACGCCGCCGACCCTGCTCGCGCAGGACCAGCCCCTGGGTGTCGGCCTGCTGGAGAAGGTGTGGGTGAATGCCCGGGGCCTGCGGGTGGATGCAGCCTGTGCGGGGGCCGCGCCGCGCGACATCGCGCTGTGGCCGGCACCACTGGACCCGTGGTTGCCGCGCCTGGAGCGGCGCGAGGCGCGTTTGCCGGCCATCGACCCGAGCTGCCCGCCGCAGGTACCGGCCAGTGCCGCGCCGTTGTCGGTGGTGGGGATACGCCCGGGCGACCAGTTGCGCCGTCCCGCCACCAGCCGCGATGCCCTGCACCTGAGCGTTTCGGCGCTGGGTGGCGAAGGCCAGCGCTGGTGGTTCCTCAACGGCGCACCCTTGGGCGAGACCACAGCCCAGGCGGCGCTGGCCGTGAACCTGGAGGAGGTGGGGCGCTACGAGCTCAGCGTGCTGGATGCCAGCGGGCAGACCGCGCGGGTCGAGTTCCAGGTCAACGACTGATCGCGCACCCGTAAGATGGATATAACGCGAAAGGGGAAGGGCTGCCAAAGCACCTTCCCCTTGCTTTCAAGTGCCTGAAGAAAAAGGGCTTTTGCTAATGCTGCGACTGTATATATCGGGTTAATACCAAGCTCAGAATTGTTCCCCTTGCGCCTGCGCGCTCAGATAGCTGCAACGGACGTGGAGTGGCCGGAAACCCGGTGCTTCACACCTATAAAAGCAGCGGCAGCAGTAGCAGGGAGTCGCCATGAAAACTCAAGCGTGGATCAAAGCAAGTACGGCAGTGATGTTGATCTTGACCGTGAGCCTGGCCGGTTGCAGCAGCGGCGGTGGCGGTCACAAGAGTCACGTAAGCAGTTCCACACCCGATTCGGGTACCGATGGCGGCAGTGGTGGTGGCGGTACCGGCGGCGGTACTGACGGTGGTGGCGGCACAGGTGGTGGCGGTACGGACGGCGGTGGTGGCACCGGCGGTGGCGGTACGGATGGCGGCGGTGGCAACAACGGCGGTGGCGGTAACAATGGCGGCGGTGGCAACAATGGTGGTGGCGGCAACAACGGTGGTGGCACGACCTCGACCACGGTCGTCGGCCAGGTGGTGGCCCAGGTTGGCAGCGGCGTGTCGGGCGTGGGCACGGGCGTGTCCGGCGTGGGCAACGCCGTCAGCGGCGTACCGGTAGTGGGCAGCACCGGTGCCGGCGACCTGGTGACGGCCACCGGCAACGCCGTCACCAGCATCGGCGATGGCCTGGGCAAGGGCCTGGGTACGCTTGGCACTGGCAGCAATGCCCTGGGCGAGACGGTCAAGGGCGTGGGCAACGGGGTGTCGGATATCGGCGGCGGGATCAAGTCGGTGGCCAGCAGCCAGTTGATCGAACAGATACCCGTGGTCAACGGTGTGGTGGACAAGGTCGGCGACGTGGTGGTGATGCTTGGCGATACCCTCAGCACCCAGAGCACCACCGGTAAGCTGGGCAACCTGAACCAGCAATTGAGCAACCAGGTGGTCAAGGTGGTGTCGCTGGTGGAAGGCGCCACCGGCAAGGTGGGTGATGCCACCGGGGTGGGTGCACCGGTCAGCGGCCTGTTGAACAAGGTTGGCAGCGCAGTCGACGGGGTGGGCGACAAGGTCGCCAGTGCCGGCAACGGCAACCCGCTGACCACCGCCGTCGGCGGGCTGGTAAGCCATGTCGGCACGGCGGTCGGCACCAGCGGTGGCCTGGTCAACACCGGCACCGGCAGCGGTGGCAGCGCCCCCGGTGCGGGGCTGCTGGAAACCGCCGGTGGCGCCGTGGCGGGCCTGGGCAGCGGGCTCGGCGCCGGCAGCAGCAACGGCCTGCTCGACGCCGCAGGCAGCACGGTCAACAAGGTGGGCCAGACCGTGGCCTCGCTGGGGCCGGTACTGGGCGGCAATGGCGTGGCCAGCGTGCCGGCCGGGGTGCCCACCGCTGCGTTGGGCAACAGCGTGGGCGCTGGCCTCACCCCGGTGGTGAGCGGTGTGACCAGCGTTACCCAGCAGGTAGGCGCGGCAACCGGCATCGGTGCGCCGGTCAACGGCCTGGTCACCCAGGTGGGCAGCGCAGTCAGCGGGGTGGGCAATCAGATTGCCGCAGCCGGCAACAACCCGGTCACCACCCAGTTGGGGGCGACGGTCAATGCCGTGGGCGGCACCGTGGGCCAGGTCGGTACCCTGGTCAACGGCAACGGGCAAGGGGGCGGCGGCGTGGGCGGTCTGCTCAATGGCCTGACCACCGGCCTGAAAGGCGGCCTCGGGGGTAACAAGTAACTAAATGGCCATCATCGATTAGACGATTTTACGGGCAACACCTACGCTTGAGGCTGACGAGGGAACCGTCTTTGGTTCCCTCGTATTTTTCAGGATCATGGAGTGTCCTATGCGATCGATGTTCGTCGCGTTATTGGGTCTGTCCTGGGTGGCTTCGCTGCATGCCGAGCCCCTGCCGAGCTTCCTCAACAGCAACGAGACCGAGCGCAAGCTGCCAGCGCCCAACCTGCCCGCCGATGCCTTTCGCCCCGTCACTCCCCAACTGAACCTGCCCGCACCGGATGCCGGCCAGCAGCCACAGCCGCTGCTGATGGGCACGCGGGTGCGCGTGCAGCGGGTGCGCATCGAAGGCGGCACCATCTACCCGCTCAGCGAACTGCGCGACAACTACCAGGGCCTGCTCGACCGCGAGGTGACCCTGGGCGAGCTGATCGAGGCCACCCGCCGCCTCACCCAGCGCTACCAGCAGGATGGCTACCTGTTGTCGTATGCCTACCTGCCGCCGCAGGACTTCGCCGAAGGCCGTCTGCGCGTGGTGCTGGTGGAAGGCTACATACGTGATTACGAACTGCAGGGCGATGTGGGGCCGGTGTCGGCCTACCTCGACAAGCTGGTGGGCAAGCTCAAGGCCGAGCGCCCGCTCACCCGCAAGACCTTCGAACGCTACACCGCGCTGATGAGCCGGGTGCCGGGCCTGACCTTGCAGGCCCAGGTGCCGCCGCCGGGCACCACCGACGGCGCCACGCGGCTGATCGCGCAGGCCTCGCGCAAGCCGTTCACCAGTACCTTGAGCCTTACCGACGGCAGCCGCGACGACACCCAGGCGCTGCTCGGCCTGAACAGCAACGCCCAGACCGCGGTGGCCGAGCAGTTGAGCTTCAGCGCGCTGTTCCCGCCGGGGCAGGATGACGAACGCTACTACCGTCTCGACTACTCGCAGTACGTGGACGCCGAAGGCACCCAGCTCAATCTTTCGGCCTCGACCTACCGCAGCAACCCGGCGGCGCGGGTGCGCCTGGAGAACGGCATAGACCTCAAGCAGCACCGCGAGAACGACCGTTACTCCATTGGCCTGAGCCAGGCGCTGATCGCCTCGAGCAACGAATGGCTGAACGTGGCAGCGCGCTTCTATGCGGTGAACGACAGCACCGACTACCGGGTGGTCGGCCTGCCATTGAAGGTCAGTACCCGCACCGATGTGCGCGCTTTTGCCTTCGAGGCAGACTGGAGCAAGTCGGACGCGCAGCAGCTGCGCATCCTCAGTGCCGGTGTGTACCAGGGCCTCGATCACTTCGGTGCCAAGACCGACAGCGACTACGACCTGGACTTTTTGCGCCTGCGCCTGTCGGGGGTGCAGAGTGACCGGTTCTTGCAGAACTGGCAGGGGGTGGCATCGGCGGCGCTGTACTGGACCGACGACAGCCTGCCCGACAGCGAGCGCGCGGTGTTCGGCGGGCAGAACTTCGGCCGCGGCTACCCCAGCGATCAGGCTTCCGGCGACAAGGGCTGGGGTGCGGCATACGAGGTCAACTACAGTTTCAAGCGCGATGGCAGCTGGCTCAAGGTACTGCAGCCGTACGTGGTGGTGGACGCCGCGCGTACCTGGTTCAACGAGCTGGCGGTGCGTGATTCACGATTGTCGTCGGCGGCGCTGGGGCTGCGCTTTGGCGATGCGCGCTACTACAACATCTCGCTGGAGGCGGCCAAGCCGATGTCGGATATCGCGCTGGACAGCTTCAATCGGCGGCCACGGTATACGTTGAGTTTCAGTTACCAGCTGTGACGACCGAGCGCGGGTCAAGCCCGCTCCCACAAGGTATGCGCACTAACTGTGGGAGCGGGCTTGACCCGCGAGGGCCGCGTGGCGGCCAGGCGTTACTGAACCAGTTGCAGGCGGGGCTTGGGGAACAGGTTGTCCAGGGTTTCCAGCAGGCGCAGGTGGTAGATCGGCTTGCGGAACAGGTCGAGTACCTGCAGGCGCAGCAGATCGCTGACCGCATCCATGTCGGCATGCCCCGAGGTGACGATCACCGGCAGGTGCTGACGCGCCGTGTGCTCGCGCAGGCGCCTGATCAGCGAGATGCCGCTCTCTTCCGGCATGTTCAGGTCGGTGATCACCAGGGCAATGTCGGGATGTCGCGTCAACTGCTGCAGGGCGAGCTTGACCGAGGTTGCCGTGTGACAACAGAAGCCCTCGCCCTCCAGCAGCTCGGCCAGCTCCAGCAGTGCGTCTTCTTCGTCATCCACCAGCAGCAGCTGTTGACGTGAGTGGGAAGCCGGCATGTTCAGGTCCTGTCATCAGGCTGAGGGCAGGGCGGCGACGATGTCGTCGAAGACCTTTTTCACCCCGCCTCCCACATCGGTCGAGACCCCGATGATCACCACGGCCACCATGGCGGCCACGATGGCATATTCGATACCGGACGCGCCGTCCTTGCGATGGAAGAACAGCTTGCAGTGCTTGAGGATGCGGGAAAGGACCATGGTACTTCTCCTTGCGCCACAGGCGCGGGTAATGGGGCCCGGAAACGGTGATTCCCCTTTGCCATCACAGCATCGTCAAGCGGTTCGAAACCGGCAAATGTAAGAAGGCATTAATACCAAAGTAAGGGTGTCAACGCTGGCGCCAATAAGCTGTTGTTTTCAGGGGGTGTCGGGTTTCGGACCGAAAAAAAACTGACGGGTAATGGCGTTTTGTCCTAGCTGCGCTACCGTCAAATAGCGAAATAGTTACTTGCAACTTCATGTTTGCGGGCCAGTTCGCACACCGCGCGGCCGAAGGGATGTTCAGGCAGAGGGAGCGCCGACATGAGCAGTCGCATCACCATGATCCTTGCCGTGCTGTTCCTGATCGGTGCCGTGCTGGCAGGTTACTGGGGGCTGGTGCTCAGCCGTGCATCCGAGGCACCGGAGCCCCCGCAAGCGGCGGCGCCAGGGCCGGCCGGCCCGGCTCAGCCGGTGGACCAGGCCACGGAGGCTGGCACCGACGCATTGCGCAAGCCCGTGCTGGTGCTGCGCCGCGACGTACCCGCCTACACCGTGCTGACAGCCGAGGATCTGAGTGTCGAGCGCCTGCTGGTGGCCCCGGCCGGCAGCTTCCAGCGCCCCGAGCAGGTGCTGGGCCGCACCAGCTGGCGGGCCCTGCCTGCAGGTACCTGGCTGGAGGAGAGCAGTTTCGAGGCCGGTGGGCCGCTGGCGCGCATGATCCACCCCGGCGAGCGCGCCCTGGCGGTGGCGGTGGACGAAGTGGTCGGCGCCGCCGGACAACTGCGCCCCGGCGACTACGTGGATGTGCTGCTGTACCTGCGCGAAGACAACCTCAACCCGCAGGCCTCGGCCCAGGTGGCCGTGCCAGCCTTGCGCCTGCTCAGCGTGGGCGAGCAACTGGGGCTGGCCAACGATGGCCGCCCGCCGGAGGCCGACACCGATGCCAAGGCGGCCCAGGAACAGCGTCGCGCCATGGCGCGCACCGTGGTGCTGGCGGTACCTGAAGCCCTGGCCAGCCGCCTGTTGCTGGCCGCCCAGGCAGGCAGCCTGCGCCTGGCGGTACGCAGCGCCGAAGAGAAACGCCTGGCCAGCTACTGGGCCGACCCGCAGGCCGCTGCACCGCAACTGGACAACGCCAACCGCGACCTCTTTCGCTTCAGTCAACTGGCCATGACCCCGGCCGCAACCCCGGTTGCAGGCCAGGCGCCCAGGCACCAGATGCAGATCATTCGAGGCCCCCAGGCTTCAACGCCCACCCCCTGATCGAAGCAAGGATGCCCGTTGATGAGCAGTCGTTCCGAGCTGATGTTCAAGCGTTCCATCCTGACCCTGTTGTTGCTGGGGGGGCCGGCTGCCCATGCCCTGGCGGCGCCGTCGGGTTGTGCCGGGCTGAGCCCGGTGCCGGCCAGCATCGAGCTGGACCAGGGCCTGCAGCAGGAGATCCGCCTGCCGGTGCCGATCACCCGGGCGGCGGTTGGCGACCCCAACATCGCCGATGTGCAGGCCAGTGGCGAGCGCGGCGTGGTGGTCAGCGCCGTGGGCCCCGGCGCCACCAGCTTGATGCTGTGGACCGCATGCGCCAGCGTGCCGCGCCAGAGCATGCTGTTCATCAAGGGCCGGGCCACTGCCGAGATGGCCGACAGCGCCTTGCCGCCCAGCCTCGACCCCTTGCTGCCGAGCCAGGTGCAGGCCGATATCCGCTTTGTCGAGGTCAGCCGCACCAAACTCAAGGAGGCCGGTACGCGGCTGTTCTTCAAGGGCTCCAACAACTCGCTGTTCGGCTCGCCGGGCAGCGTGCCCAACACCACGGTGTCGCCGGGCTACGTGCCGGGTGCGGTGACCAGCCCCGATGGTGGCGGCGTTGGCGGGCTGGTCAAGGTGCGCCCGAGCATCCCGCTGAACAACGATGTGTTCAATATCGTGTGGGGCGGCGGCAGCAGCCGATTCCTGGCGGCCATCGATGCGCTGGAGAGCAGCGGCTTCGCCTACACCCTGGCGCGCCCCAGCCTGGTGGTACTCAGCGGCCTGACCGCGAGCTTTCTGGCCGGCGGCGAAATCCCCATTCCGGTGCCCAGCACCGGCAGCGACACGGTGACCATCGAGTACAAGGAGTTCGGCATTCGCCTGGCGTTGTCACCCACGGTGGTCAGCCGCGACCGCATCACCCTCAAGGTGGCGCCGGAGGTCAGCGAGCTGGACTACAACAACGCAGTGCGCATCGCCGGCGTCACCGTGCCGGGCCTGACGGTGCGGCGCACCGACACCAGCGTATCGCTGGCCGATGGCGAGAGCTTCATCATCAGCGGCCTGATCAGCAGCAGTGCGCGCTCGGCGGTGGACAAGTTTCCGGGCCTGGGCGACGTGCCGATCCTGGGCGCGTTCTTTCGCCAGTCGTCGATCAGCCGTGAGGAGACCGAACTGCTGATGATCGTGACCCCGCGCCTGGTGCAGCCGCTGGCGGCCAATGCCAAGTTGCCCGAGTTGCCCGGCGAGCGCCTGCGCACCTACGACCCGAGCTGGGGGCGCCTGTTCTTTCTCGAGAACGGCAATTTCGAACAGCGCAGTGGATTGAGCCAATGAGCCAGAGCCTGAGCCAGACCTTCCTTGCGATCACCCGTGACGACGGTGACCTGCAGTGGCTGAAAACCGCCCTGGCGCCGCTGGGCCAGGTGGTGGGGGCCGGCAGCGGCAGCCTCGACGAACTGCTCGCACTGGTGGATGTGACCTTCGCCAACCTGGTGTTCGTGGGCCTGGACCGCGAGCAGGTGGTGAGCCAGTGCGCGCTGATCGAAGGGGTGCTGGAGGCCAAGCCGATGCTGGCGATCGTTGCCCTGGGCGATGGCATGGACAACCAGCTGGTGCTCAATGCGATGCGCGCCGGTGCGCGGGACTTCGTCGCCTACGGCTCGCGCTCAAGCGAAGTGGCCGGGTTGGTGCGCCGCCTGAGCAAGCGCCTGCCACCGGTGACCAGCAACCCGCACCTGGGCGGCCTGACGGTGCTGTACGGCACCCAGTGCGCCAGCGACGGCGCCCTGCTCACCAGTCACCTGGCGCGGGTGGTGCAGGGCAGTGGTCAGCAGACCCTGTTGCTGGACCTGGGCCTGCCCCGTGGCGACAGCCTGGCGCTGCTGGGGCTGGAGGCCTCGTTTCACTTCGGTGATGCGCTGCGCCACCTGCGCCGCCTGGATGCCACCCTGATCGACAGCGCGTTCGCCCGCGAACCCTCGGGCCTGCGCCTGCTGGCCTATACCGACAGCGACGAGGCACTGGAGCGCACCAGCGCGGCCGAGCTGTACATGCTGCTCAGCGCGCTGCGCCAGCACTTCCAGCACATCGTGGTGAACCTGGCCGGGCAGCCCGACAGCGAGCCCTTGCGCACCTTCGTCAGCCATTGCGACAAGCTGATCTGGTACACCGACCAGAACGTGCTGGACTGCCGGCGCAACCTGGAGGTGCTGACCCTGTGGCGCGAGAAGGGCATGAAACTGGAACACGCGAGCCTGCTGGTGGACCGCTACCTGCGCAGCGTGGCGCCCGACTCCGACGCGCTGGGCAAGCGCTATGGCCTGCCGGTGCTGGTGGTGCTGCCCTACAGCCCCGAGGTGCGCCTGAACGCCAAGAACCAGGGGCTGTCGCTGTTCGAGGTGGCCCCGCGCGAGGCCTTGACCCAGGCGCTCAAGGCCTTGGGCGAGCGGCTGGCACGACGTTCGGAAAGCCTGCAACCGAAGGCGGGCAACTGGATGAAGCGCCTGTGGGGGCACAAGTAGATGAGCGGCGACGAGCTGTTCGGCGGCCCGCGGCAAAACCCGGGCAGCGACCCGCAGGGGCTCAAGCGGGCCTTGCACCGGCACATCATCGATGCCATCGAGGATACCGGCCTCAACCTGCTGGAGGGCGCCCGCCCGGCGCTGGCGCAGTTCGTGGTGGAGCAGGTGGGCGACTACATCGCGCGCCAGCACCTGGCCGTGTCGCGCTACGAGATGGAGCGCCTGGCCGAGGAGATCGTCGACGAGCTCACCGGCTTCGGCCCGCTTGAGGTACTGCTGCGCGATGCGGGCGTCACCGAGATCCTGGTCAACGGTCCGCACCGGGTGTTCATCGAGCGCGCGGGCGTGCTGCAGCAGACCGACCTGCGCTTTATCGACGCGCATCACGTGGAGCGTGTGATGCAGCGCATCCTCGCGCCTTTGGGGCGGCGCCTGGACGAGTCGTCGCCGATGGTCGATGCGCGCATGCCCGACGGCAGCCGGGTGAATGCGATCATCCCGCCGGTGGCGCTGGACGGGCCGTGCCTGTCGATCCGCAAGTTTCGCAAGGACATGCTCAAGAGCGCCGACCTGCTGGCCACCCGCGCCATCGACCAGGCGATCCTCGACTTTCTGCAACGAGCCGTGGGCAAGCGCTGCAACATCCTGGTCAGCGGCGGCACCGGCACCGGCAAGACCACTTTGCTGAACATTCTCAGCCAGTTGATCAGCCCCCGTGAACGCCTGGTGACCATCGAGGACGTGGCCGAGCTGCAGCTGGATCACCCGCACGTGGTACGCCTGGAAACCCGCCCGCCCAATGCCGAGGGGCATGGCGAGATCAAGGCCAGCGAGCTTATTCGCAACGCCCTGCGCATGCGTCCGGACCGCATCATCCTGGGCGAGATCCGCGGGGTCGAGGTGCTCGATGTACTGACCGCGATGAACACCGGCCACGACGGTTCGATGAGCACGGTGCACGCCAACAACGCGCAGGACGCGCTGCTGCGCCTGGAGACACTGGTGGGCCTGACCGGTCGCCAGGTGGCCGAGAAGACCTTGCGCCAGATGATCTGCGCCGCGCTCGACGTGGTGATCCAGCTGGCCCGCCTGCCCGATGGCCGTCGCTGCGTGAGTGAGGTGCTGGAGGTGGTGGGGGTGCGCGACGACGTGTATGTCACCAACACGCTGTTTCGCCTCGACCGGCGCGGCGGCGACACCTTCCTGCGCGAGGCGGTCAACCCGGCCAGCGACAAGCTGCGCCGTGACCTCAACGATGCGGAGCCCGGGCCGTGAGCGGCGCGGTGTGGTTGTGGCTGGGGGGCGTGGTCATGCTCGGCATCTCGATGCGCCTGTTCTATACCAGCCTGCACCGCTCGGGCAACGAGCGCATTCTGCAGCGCCTGGGCCAGCACCAGCAGGCCGCCGACAACAGCGGGCCACATGGCCCCGACTGGCTCGAGCTGATGCTGTTGCGTGCAGGTTTCGACCGCCGCAATGATCGGCTGATGGCGTGGGTGGCAGGCTGGCTGCTGCTGGCCGTGTGCGCCGGGCTGTACGGCGGCTGGCCTGGCCTGCTGCTGGTGCTGCTGGCGTGGCCGTTGCTGTTGCGCCTGTTCCTGGCCTGGCGCTACCAGCACCGGGTACGCCGCCTTATCGAACAGTTGCCGGTGCTGCTTGACCATTGCGTGCGCAGCCTGAAGGCCGGGCGCACGCTGAGCGATGCGGTGCTGGGGGCCATCGATGCCTCGCGCGAGCCGTTGCTGGGGGCCATGCAGCGAGTCAAGCGCAACGTGCAGTTGGGGGTGAGCCTGGACGATGCGATGTCGGATCTGGCCGAAGTGTACGCGCGTGAAGAGCTGCGCCTGTTCGCTCTGGGCCTGCGCATCAACCACCGCTATGGCGGCAATGCCAGCGAGTTGCTGGAGAACCTGATCAAGGTGATTCGCGAGCGCGAGCAGGGCGCGCGGCAGCTGCGCGCGATGACCGGTGAAACCCGCATCACCGCCGTGGTGCTGGCGGTGCTGCCGGTCAGCGTGGCCGGCTACTTCATGTTCAGCAACCCCAATTACCTGCTGACCATGTGGCATGACAGTGTCGGCCAGCGCCTGCTGTTCAGTGCCTTCGTGCTGCAGGCGCTGGGGTGTCTGGCGCTGTGGCGCATGTTGCGGAGTATCTGAGATGGCCTTGTTGCTCAGTGCGGTGTTGTTGTTTGGCGCGTTCGCCCTGCTGCTGGGTCAGTGGCTGCGTCAGCGGCGCAGCCAGCGCCTGGTGGAGCAACGCCTGCAGGGGCGTGCGCCGGACGAGCCGGCACTGCGCGGCTGGTTGCAGCGCATGGGCGACAGCCGGCTGGGGCAGCGTTCGCTGAACCTGGACGGCGAGACCCGCCAGTTGCTCGACCGGGTGGGTTGGCGGCGTTCGCGCCAGCGCTCGCTGTTCGCGGCCTGCCAGGTGGGCTTGCCGCTATGCCTGATGGGGGCGGCGGTGCTGGTGCAGGAGGTGTTCTTTCGCGAGAGCCGTTCGCCCTGGTTGTTCCCGCTGATGGGGCTGGGGTTGGGCTACCTGCTGCCCAAGCGGTTGCTGGCGCTGCTGGCGGCACGCCGTCAGCGCCAGGTGGCGCAGGAGGTGTCGACCTTCATACCGCTGCTGCGCATCATGTTCGAGTCGGGCCTGGCGGTGGAGCAGAGCCTGCGCCTGCTGAGCCTGGAGGGGCAGCGCCTGCTGCCGGTGCTGAGCGAGGAGTTGCGGCTGTTGTTGGCACGGGTCGATTCGGGGCTGGCGCTGGCCCCGGAGCTGGAGAAGAGCGCGCAGTTGCTGGGGGTGGAGGCGTTCAGCGACACCTGCATCATCCTGCGCCAGTTGCTGACCCAGGGGGGCGGGGCGATGAAGTCGCTGCTGGCGCTCAAGCAACTGCTCGATGACCGGCGCCTGACCACCTTGCAGGAACGGATTTCGAAGATGTCGGGAAAGATGTCGGCAGTGATGATGCTGTTTCTGTTCCCGGCGTTGCTGATCGTACTCGCCGGCCCGGGCTTCACCGCCCTGGCCAGGGCATTCGGGGCTTGAGAGGAGTGGACGCAATGAAGGCATGCATCGCGGCGCTGGGGTTGTTGTTGCTCGGTGGTTGCGCCACGGATGGCTCGGCGCCGTGGCTGGCCATGCCGGGCTCGACGGCCAGTTGTGCCAAGCCCGATTCGAGCCAGGAGCTGTCGCTGAACATGGCCGATGAGATGCTTGCCGACGGGCGCCCGCATGCCAGCCTTGCGCACCTGGAGGCGCTGCCGGCCGATCTGGCCCAGGTGCGGGTGCGCAAGGCCAAGGTACTGCGCCTGCTTGGACGCAGCGAGGCCGAGCCGCTGTACCGCAGCCTGCTTGGCGGGTGCCTGGCGGCCGAGGGTGAGCATGGGCTGGGGCAGATGGCGGCGGCCCGTGGCGACAACGCGCAGGCGCTGCAGCATCTGCAACGGGCCATGCAACTGGCCCCCACCGACGAGAAGATCCGCAACGACCTGGGGGTGGTGTACCTGAACCAGGGCAAGCTGGAGCAGGCGCGCTTCGAGTTTCTGACTGCAATCGAACTCAAGGACAGCGACCGTCTGGCGGCGGTCAACCTGGTGACCTTGCTGCTGTACCAGGACAAATGGCAGCAGGCGGCCGACCTGGTGAGCCGGCTGGGCCTGAGTGCGGCGCAATTCAACGAAGCGCAGGCGCGCGCCCAACAACTCAAACCTGGCAGTGTGGCTGCCGTGCAGAGGTCGTCATGAACAGTCGGATACTGGTGATGCTGGTAGTGCTGCCGGGCCTTGCCCAGGCGATCGAGCCCGGGCCTTCGTCCAGGGCACAGTCGGCCACCGAGGCGTGGTTGCAGGTGCAGGCCAGCGGCGCGCAGGCCTCCAAGACCCCGCAGAGCGCCACGCCCAAGGAGCGCGACCAGAGCATGCAACGCTGGCTGGATACCTACAAATACGTGATTCCGGATTTCTTCCGGTGGGAGAAGACCAGCAATAGCGACAAGTGAGAGCGCATTGCACCAGCGGTGGGAGCAGCCCTGTATCTGAGCGGATTCATCCGCGATCTGGCGCACAGCGACAGCTAGGCCTGCGCCCCGGTCTGCCTGATACACCGTGCACTCGACCGCTTCGCGCTCGATTCGCTGGCAAGCCAGCTCCCACGGCCTTCGGCCAGAAGCAGTCCTTGCACAGAGCGAAAACCCGTGAGAGCGGGTTACTCCGCTCCCACAAGAATTCGATCAATGCGCCGTGATGCGCTGACGCAGCGCCGAGGGGTTGGGCGCCAGCGCCAGGGCCAGCTGGGTGCGGTTGTGCATGTGGGTCAGGCGCAGCACCTGCGACACATACAGCTTCACCGTGTTCTCGGTAATGCCCAGCTCGCAGGCGATCTGATAGTTGGTCTGGCCCTTGCCCACCAGCCGCGCGACGTCCAGCTGGCGCGGTGACAGCTGGTCGAAGATCGCCGGCATGCTCTCGGCTGCCGTTGCATCCTCGCCACCCAGGCCCGTGCCCACCACCTGCTCGCGGGCCTTGCCCAGGTCCTGGTAGAGGTCGTCGATGGACTCGGCCAGGTACTGCAGCTTCTGGTTGAGGTGGCCCAGGTGCTGGAAGTTCTTCTGCCGCTCCAGCAACGCGGTCTCCTGGCGCTTGAGCCCTTCGAGCAATTCGGGGAGGTCCACCGGCTTCTGGTAGTAGTCGGCGAACCCCTCGCGCAGCGCCTTGATCACATCCTGCTTCTCTGCCCGCCCGGTGAGCATGATTGCCTCGAAGATCCGCTGCTTGCCGGCAATGGCCTTGAGCGCCTTGACCAGCTCGATGCCGTCACGCTCGGGCATGTGCAGGTCGCACAGCACCAGGCCGATTGCCGGGTCTTCGGTAAACCGCTCGATGGCCTGCTGGCTGCTGTGGCACGGTACGCACCGGTACCCGCTGCCCTCGATGAATTCACACAGCTCTTCGACGATCAACGGCTGGTCGTCGACGATCAACACCTTGAATGGACTCACTGGCTTGTTCACACGCAACTCCCTGCTGACGTGCCCTTCCTGGTACGGCCATGAAGCTTGTGGTATCGAGGGGCAGTGACTAGAAAAATAGACGCAGTTGGCGGCTATGTACAACGTATGTACAGCAGGTTAGACGGGTTGTTCGATCAATGGATCCATACCGCAGCCAATAAAAAGCCGGCCAGCACGAAGGGGGCGAAGGGCTGTTTTTTTGACGCTTCTTCGATCACCTGCCTGAAGCGTTGCTTAACCTTCTGACTCAGAAGGGACCACAGCCAGCGGCGGCTGAGCAACCAGATCACCACCGCCACCCCGGCACCGATAAAGGTGCCCAGCAGGTACATCCGATCAGTGGCAAGCGCCAACGCACCCAGCAGTTTCACATCGGCGGCGCCCAGGCGCCCGAGCATGTAGCCGGGCAGGGTCAGCAGCATCACGATCAGCAGCGCCCAGCCGCCCTCGCTGGCATCGGCGCCGATCCAGGTGTGCCCGGTGATGAAGAGATAGGCCAGGGCGCAGGCTGCGGCGCCAAGGGTCAAGGTGTTGTTGATCTGCCTTTCTCGGGCATCCTGTTCGGCACACAATGCGAGCCACAGCAGCAGGACGATGCTTTGCATAGGCGAAATGCCATCCCTTGGTCGTGATTGATTCTATGCTTGATTGCGGGTGTCATTGTCAGGGTAGACGCGATCATGAAAGCAGGCCTTGCAAGACGGCAAAAAGGTGCGGCGGCGATCGAATTCGCCGCCGTGTTCGTGGTGTTCTTCGCGGTGTTCTACGGGGTGGTCAGCTACGCCCTGCCACTGCTGATGCTGCAGTCGTTCCACCAGGCCAGCAGCGAGGCGGTGCGTCGCTGCATGGCGCTGGACCCGACCAGCGCCACCTACCGCACCGATGTGCCGGCACTGGCCCGCGAGGTACTGGCCCAGCAGTTGGCGTGGATGCCGGGAACGCTGAAGTTCCAGCCCGGCACCGACGCGGTCGTGACCCTGAGCAACACCAACCTGCTGACCGTGCGCATCAACTACGCCAAGGCCCGGCTCACGACGGTGCTGCCGGTGCTCGACCTGCCGGTGGTGGGCGAGGTGCCACGCCTGCCGGCAACCCTTGGCGCCACCGCGAGCCTTCAGCTTTGAGCGGTGGCCACGGCCTGTTCGATCGCTGGCGCGGGCGCCCGGCCGCCGCGGTGGCCGCACCGCAGGCCTCGGTACCGGCGGCGGTGGGCCTGCAGCTGTGGCTCGATGACAAGGGCCGCGTGCTGCGCCTGGGCGGCCCGCTGCGCAGTGCCCTGGCGCTGCCCGCGCAGGCTGCTGCGCGGGTGCAGGATTACGTGCAGGCGCACAGCCTGCTGGTGCTCGAAGGCGAGCCCGCCGACTGGCAGGCACAACCGCTGGACCTGGACTTCAGAACCGCCAATGGCAGCACCCTGCACACCCGCGGCTGGTTGCTGGCCCAGGGCGAGGACTGGCTGTTGCAGTTGTTCGATGTGGGCGATCTGCTGCAGCAGCGTCAGCAGGGCCAGGATGCCCGGCGCCAGCAGCAACTGGCCCGCCAGGTCGGCGCAGCACTGCGCGATTGCAGCCTGGAGCGCCTGCCCCAGGTGGCCGCCGAGCAGTTGCAGCGCCTGGCCTGGCACTGGCGCATGGGCTGGGCGGCGCTGCTGCTGCGCACCCCTGGCGGCTGGCACACCTTCGCGCGGGACGCATCGAGCGTGCCCTGGGCCGACGATGCACGCCTGAGCGCGGTACTCGACCACCTGCCGTCGGGGCGCGTGCTGTGCAGCGCCGAGTTTCCGGCCTTGCAGGTGCTCTGCCCGACTCACCCGCTGTATGTGGTGGGCCATGCGCAGCAGCATCAGGCCCAGGCCTGGCTGCTGTGCGCGGACGAGGGCGGGCAGGCCCGGCCCGAGGCGGCCCCCCTGCTGCTCGATGCCATGGCCGAGCCGCTGCTGGCGCGCCTGGCGGGCGACCGGCTGCAGGCCAGCCAGCAGCGCCTGGACAATGTACAGGGGTTGCTCGGTGCGGGCTGGTGGGAGTGGTCGCTGCACGAGCCCTACCTGCACCTGGCACCGGGGCTGGCGGCCAGTTTCGGCGTGAGTGCGCAACTGGCGCTGCCGGCCTGGTGGGCGCTGCTGCACCCGGCCGACCGGGAGGCGGCGCAACTGGCGTTCGAGGCGCTGCAGCGCGAGGGCTGCAGCCTGCAACTGTGCGTGCGCCTGCAGGCCGCGTCGCTGCGCTGGTACCGCATCTGTGGCGATGTGCACGGGCAGGGGCAGCAGCGACGTCTGCAGGGTTTCATGCTCGACATCAGCGATATCAAGGCCCAGGAGCAGCAGGCCAGTGCCGCGCACGCACGGCTGGACAACCTGATCGCCAGCTCGCCGGCAGTGATCTATATCCAGCGCTATGACGCCGGCGCGCTGCAGGCCGAATTCTTCAGTGCCAGCCTGCAGCCGCTGCTTGGCTGGACGCCCGCTGCCGACCTGCAACCGGCGCACTGGGTACACCCCGACGACCAGGCGCTGTGGCTGCAACGTACCCGCGACCTGCTGCGCGAGGGCCAGGTGCGCAGCCGCTACCGCCTGCGCGATGCGCAGGGCATCTACCACTGGGTGCTGGATGAAGCGCGCCTGCTGCGTGACGACCTGGGCCTGCCGGTGGAAGCCGTGGGTATCTGGCTCGACGTGACCGAGGCGACCCTGGCCGCCGAGCGGGTGCGCGAGAGCGAGGAACGTTACCGGGTGCTGGTGGAGGACTCGCCGGCGATGATCTGCCGCTACCGGCCCGACCTGACTGTGTTGTTCGGCAACCGCCCGCTGGCCGACTACCTGGAGTGCCTACCTGACCAGTTGCCCGGGAGCGACCTGGGGCAGTGGATGTCGCCGGCCCAGCGCGAGGCGTTCGTGCAGCGCCTGGCCGGCCTGACCCCGCAGCAGCCGGTGAGCAGTGCCGAAATCTGCCTGCAACTGCCGGGGCGCGAACATGCCTGGTGGGTATGGTCCGACCGCGGCCTGTTCGATGAGCAGGGCCGTCTGCTGGAGGTGCAGGCGGTGGGGCGCGACAACACGGCGCTGCGGCGCAGCCAGCAGCAGCTGTTGCAGAGCGCGAAGATGGCCACCCTGGGCGAAATGGCCACCGGCCTCGCCCACGAGATCAATCAGCCGTTGAACGTGATGCGCATGGCGGTGGTCAACGCGCTCAAGCGCCTGGAGAACGGCGACGTGCAGGTGGAATACCTGCAGGACAAGCTCAGGCGCATCGATGCGCAGGTGCTGCGGGCCTCGAAGGTGGTGGACCACATGCGCGTGTTCGGGCGGCGTTCGGAGGTCGAACAGCAACTGTTCGAGCCCTGGCAGGCGGTTGAGGGTGCCGTGTCGTTGCTGGCCGACGGCCTGGCTGGCAAGGGCGTGGCGCTGAACCTGGGCCCGGCGCTGAGCGGCTGCCATGTGCGCGGCCATGCCGATCAGCTGGAGCAGGTGCTGATCAACCTGGTGGTGAATGCCCGCGACGCCTTGCTGGGCCGGCGTGAGGCCGACCCGCAGTTGCGCCCCTGGATCGCGGTGGAGGCCGAGCCGGTGGCGGGTGGGGTGCGCCTGCAGGTGCGCGACAATGCCGGCGGCATCGACCCGCGGCTGCTGGAGCGGATTTTCGAGCCGTTCTTCACCACCAAGCCCAGCGGCGTGGGGACCGGGCTGGGCCTGTCGGTGAGTGGCGGAATCATCGAGGGCATGGGCGGGTTGCTCAGCGCACACAATGGCGCCGAGGGCGCGTGTTTCGTGATCGAGCTGCCGGTTCAGAGCATCAGCTGAGCGCGGTTGCTGCCGCAGGTGAGATTGGTACCGACCTCGACATGGTTGAGGTCGATGCCCAGCCCCTTGAGCAGGCTGTTGAGGATCGGGTCCAGCAGGGGGCTGAGCAGGTTTTCGATGACCGGATCCAGCAGCTTTCTCACGCTTGTCAGCAGTTCGTCGGCGACTACCAACAGGCTGCCCAGCAGGTTGCCGTTCTGGGGGCGGTAGACCTGCAGCTCGATGCCGTCGACCGTCGTGGTGAGGCTCTGCAGGATGTTGGTCGCCTGGCTCGTGTTGTACGCGGGCGGTTTGCCGATATCGGGCGGTGTGGTGCTGTTGACTGCGCTGAACAGAAGGTCGACGTTACTGCTCTTGAGCAGCGCAGTGTCGATCTTTATGCCGACGCCACCCCCGGTGAATTCCTTGTGCGGACCACATATCAGCAGCAGGCTGCAGGTGCGTGTGCCGATATCGATCAGTGGCAGGGGATACACGGTTGGGCTGCTGTTGAAGTTGCTGGCCGGCACGATCTTGCCCAGCTTGAGGTCGAGTGCGGCGCTGTCGGTGCGTGCAGTCAGGCTCTTGCTGGCCCCGCAGCTGTAGTCGGTCACGTAGCTGCGTGCTTGCGCGACCTCCAGGCTGATGTCGATGGTGGGTGAGCCGAAGGGCACGATGTCGCCTGCCTCGCATGGCCCCACTACGCACAGCAGTGCGGTGATGGTGCCCTTGAGGTTGAGCCCCAGCAGGTTGCTGACTGCAGAGGTCAGGGGCGAGGCAATCGTGGAAATGGCGCCAACCAGGCCACCGATGCCGCTCAGCAGCCCCATGTTGATCGACACCATGGCGCGTATCTGCGCAGTCTTGACCATGATCTGGTCGCTGCCCAGTGGCGCGGCCTTGGCCTTGACCGGGTTGCCGACTGCAGAGAACTGCGGCGGCTCGACGACCTTCAGTTTGATCGAGCCGCTGAGTAGGCCAAGTACGCTCAGGGGCAGATCAACCACCGCTGCACTTTGCTTGTTGGCCAGCAGGATCACGGCCTGCAGCAATTGGAGCAGTTGCACGCTGGCATCCAGCCCTGAGGCGACTGTGCCGCTCTGAATATCGAGGATGCTACCCAGCTGGAGGTCGGTTTCGATATTGGCGGCGGCCAGCACCTTGCCCAGATCGGCGATGACTTTGGTCGTGGCGCCACCTCGTTGTGCCACGTAGATGGCTGCCTTGATCAGGTCCGTGGCCTTGAGGTTCTTGGCCAGGAGCTCGTCGTAGTGGCCGACGCCGACGCCAACATTCACGGCCAACTGGTCGATGTAGGCAAGCAGGTTGATGTCGACGTTGGCGATGCCTTGCCAACCGAGGGCATCGAGGGTCGCCTTGCCGCCCAGCGGGTCGAGCAGTGCATTGAGCAGAGCGGATTTTCGCGAGTCGACCACGGCCAGCGTGGTTTGCAGACGCAGCATCGCCTGTGGCGGCTTGGGCAGCGAGGCCACCGCACTGGCGTGCAGGGTGGTGGTGGCCGGCACGGCGACGCCGCTCAGCAGGGCCTGTACACCGGCGGCAATGCTGGTGGCCACGGTGCTGCTGGCACTGACCCGGATCGCTTCGCTCTTGCTCGGGTTGACGGTATAGGTGCGCCGGCTGCCGGCACCGGTCTGCAAGGTGCCGCAGGTGGTGGCCAGGGTATGCTTGGCGCCGGGCGCGAAGCCGTTGCGTGCGGCGCTGGCCTGGGTGACGGTCGCCGCCTGCGGGCCGCTGCCGGTGCACACCGCACTTTGCCCAGCCGCTTCGAGGGCGGCCATGTCGACCACCCGCTGCAGCGAACGCTGTTCCAGATAGAGCCGCCCGCTATCGATCACCAACAGGGCGAACACCAGCGCCAGGGCCAGTGTCAGGGCGGCCATCAGGCCGATCGCGCCACGCTGCCGGGTTGGGAATCGGGTAGCCACGAGCACTCCTTTGCCGGCACCAGGCCGTGCGCGAACGCATGCGTCAAAGAAGTGTAGTCAAGATAATGGCCAGTCGCCTTGAGGTGGCGACCGGCCATCGCCGGCTCAGTGGGGCGGGTAGTTGGCCAGTACCTTGGCCACGGTATTCTGGATCGCGGTGTTGCGCTCGGTGGGGCCGGGCGGGTAGTTGTTCATGATCTGCTCGGCGCTGCCGCGCCATACCAGCTTGCCGTCGCGGCTGTCGAACAGGTCGACCTGGATGGTGGCGACCTTGTAGTCGACGCTGCGGGTCTCGTTGTAGGCCGGGCCGCCCCAGTAGCCACCCCAGTAACCGCCCCAGGCACCGCCGTAGTTGGTGGTGATCTGCTGCTGGCGGTTTTCGACGATCAGGTAGGTCTGCACCTTGAGGTCACCCCTGGCGTTGCCCTGGGCCGGGCGCAGGCCACGCTGGTCGAGCTGTTCGCTGACGGCCTGGCGGATGCGCTGCTCGGTGAGGTCGCTCTTGATTCGCGGGTCGTCCGGGCGATATTGCAGGGCCGGCTCCTGCCAGCTCCAGCTGCGGTAGGCCGCAAAGTCGCGGCTGGCATCGAAGTCCTGGGTGACGTTGTTGCTCTGGCAGGCGCCGAGCAGCGCCAACAGGGCCAACAGGGGGAGTAGAGCGAGACGGCGCAGCATGATGATTCTCCGGTTGCCTTCAGCTTGGGGGGTAGCCATCCAGGGCCTTGTGCACGGCATCGCGCAGGGCGCGGGCGCGCTCGCTCGGTGAGCCCTGGCTGGTGGTTTCTGCGCTGGCGCTCCAGACCGGCTGGCCGCTGCCGGCATCGAACAGGTCCAGGCGCACCACCATCACGTCGACCTGGTAGGTGCGTATGATCGGCACGCTGCCATACACACCATAGCCGTTGCGATAGCCGCCGTAGCGGTTGTAGCCGATGCCCCCGTAGCCGTAGTTGTCATAGGGGTAGTAATCGTCGCGCACCTGGCGCAGGCGCCGTTCCATGCGCAGGTCGGCACTGACCAGCAGGTCGCTGCGGGTGTTGCGCGCAGGACGCAGGCCGCGCTGGTCGAGGGCGGCGCTGACTGCGTCGGCAAGCTCGGCCGGGTCGCTGGAGGCGCTGCCGGCCGGGAGCTGGCCGTTGCGCCATGACCAGCTGCGGTAACGGCCATAGTCACGGGCCGGTGCCGGGTAGGCGCTGGCGTCGAAGGTGGTGGCCGCCTGGGGCGGGGCCGGCGGCAGCGGTCGGGAGCTGGCCACATACGGGTTGCTGCCCTGGCAGGCGGCCAGGGCCAGGCACAACAGGCCCAGGGTCAAACGGTACGGCATGGCAGTCTCCCGGCAGACACGGCTCGGTACTCAGCGTGGGTGGCACATCCAGTGCAGGTAGCGGCCCAGGCAGGCGAAGGCCGGGTGGCGGCGGTGCGCCAGTTCCATTTCGAGCAGGTCGAGCAGTTCTGCCTTGGCCTGGAACTCGACGGGCATGTAGTCGTGGAACACCCGTACACCGCTCTCGCTGTGTATATCCCACAGACCTTCAAGGTGCGCCCGGAGTTCGCGCGGATCAAGTGGTTTTTGCGGGGTCAGGCTCTGCTTTTCACCGGCCAAGCTGGCCCCGCGCAGTTTGCGGAAATGGCCCTTGAGCAGGTTGCGATACACCAGTGCGTCGCGGTTGTAGAAGGCCAGCGACAGCAGGCCGTCGGCGCGGGTGAGCTGGTGCAGCACCGGCAGGATGGTCTCGGGTTCGGCCAGCCATTCGAGCACGGCGTGGCACAGCACCAGGTCGTAGGGTTCGGTGAGCTGGCCGAGCAGTTCCTGCCAGGGCGCCTGGATGAAGGTGGCCGGCTGGCCGGCGGCGGCGAAGCGTTCGCGGGCGCCCTCGAGCATAGGCGCGGCGGGTTCGGCCAGGGTCACCTGGTAGCCACGTTCGGCCAGCCACAGGGCCATGTGGCCCAGGCCCGCGCCGATGTCGAGCACGCGCAGGGGGCGGTCGGGCAGTGCTTCGGCGAGGTCGGCCTGGAGCACCGCGAGGCGGATGGCGCCCTTGGCGCCGCCGTAGATCTTTTCGGCGAAGCGGGTCGCCAGTGCGTCGAAGTGGCGGTCTTTCATCGGGCGAAGCGCCGTTCGCTGTCGGCCAGCTTGCTGCGCACCACCTGGTCCATGTCCAGGCCCAGTTCGCTGCACAGCAGCAACAGGTAGAGCACCACGTCGCCGACTTCCTGGCCGGCGTGTTCGAGCTGCTCGGGGGACAGCTGGCGCGACTGGTCCTCGCTGAGCCACTGGAAGATCTCCACCAGCTCGGCCATTTCCACGCTGGCGGCCATGGCCAGGTTCTTGGGGCTATGGAAGCCGCGCCAGTCGTTGTTGTCGCGGATGGTGTGCAGGCGGGTGGTGAGTTCTTGCAGGTTCATGGGTGGGGGCTCTCCTCGTGCGGCGTAGCTTAGCGCGGGTCGGCGGGTTTTTCAGGGGATTGTGCTGGCCTGTTCGCCGGCAACGCCGGCTCCTACAAGCCCTGTGTCAGGTGCATGGGCCTCACTGCCAGAGGCTTGCCCAGGCCGACACCAGCAACAGCAGCGCCAGCCCCTGGTTGACCCGGCGCAGCACCACCGGCGAACCGCTCAGGCGCCGCGCCCCGCTGCCGAGCAAGGCCCAGCCACCCAGGCACGGCAGCGCGATCACGAAGAACACCAGGCTCAGGTGCGTCACCTGCAGCAGGCGGTCGCTGGCTGCGGCATCGATGAACACGCTGGCCACCGCCAGCGCCATCATCCACGTCTTGGGGTTGATCACCTGCAACGCCGCCGCGCCCCACAGGCCCAGCCTGGCCGACGTCGCGCCCGATTGCTGCACCTGCACTGGGCTGCGAAAGATCTTCCAGGCCAGCCAGGTCAGCCAGGCCACGCCCAGCCCGTTGAGCAGCGGCTGCACTGCCGGGGCCCGGAACAGTGCTTCGCCCATGCCACTGCCCACCAGCCAGACGATCAGCGCGGCCCCTGCACCGGCCCCCAGGATGATTGGCAATGCAGCGCGCAGGCCATGGCTGGCGCTGTTGCTCAGTACCAGGAAATTGGTCGGCCCGGGGGTGATGGACGCAACGAAGGCAAACAGCATGAAGGCCAGCATGGGCAGGCTCCTTGGTAGAGGGGCTTGCATGCTCGCGTGTTGGCGCGCGTCAGTCTGGAAGCTTTGTGCAGCGCCTGCGGTACTGTGCAGGGGTCATGCCATAGGCGCGCAGGAACCAGCGCCCCAGGTGGCTCTGGTCGGCAAAGCCCAGCGCTGGCGCCACCTGTGCCGGGCTCGACCCTGCCGCCAGCAGCCGGCGTGCATGGGCCAGGCGCAGTTGCACCAGGTAGGCGTGGGGCGCCAGGCCGAACGCGGCCTTGAAGGCGCGGCTCAGGCGAAAGCGGTCGATGTTGCACGCTGCGGCCAGTTGCTCGAGGCCGATGTCGTGGTGCAGGTGTGCATGCAGGTAGTCGCGCGCCCTTTGCGCCACCAGCGGCAGGCGCGGGTCGGGGTCGAGCCGGCGGCGCCATTGCAGATGCCCGCTCAGGTGCTCCAGCAACTGGTCCAGTGCCGCCTGGCGCACCATGCGCAGCTCCGGCTCGTGCAGCGACTGGAAGGCGCACGCGGTGGCCGCTGCCAGGCGCGGGTCGCTGGCCAGGGTGTGGGCAAAACCGGGTTGGCCGGCGGGCGGGGCATGCTCGGTGAAGCCGCGCAGCTCGCGCTCCAGCCATTGCGGGTCGAGGTAGAGCATGCGGTAGGTGAAGCCCTCGGGGCTGGGCGCATCGCCGTCGTGCAACTCGCCGGGTTCGAGCAGAAACACCTTGCCCGGGGTGCTCTGGTGGCGGGCGCGGCGACAGGTGAACTGCTGGACGCCCTGTTCGGTCACGCCCACCAGGTAGCTGTCGTGCCAGTGCGGATCATAGGCATGCCCGCGAAAATGCGCGCGCAGGGTCTCGATGCCGGTATCGGGCTCCTGGCGCAGGTCTATCCAGTTGCTGTTCATCGTGTGCTACCGGCAAAGAAAACCGTTATCGCCCGGTCCGTCAGGCAGGTCTAGAAGATTCGTGCAGCGTGTGCCAACTGCCGGTCATGTGCACCAGGTCGCCGTGGCCCACCAGGCGGAACTGGCCGTCGGGTGCGACTGCGCTGCCCTCCAGCACCACTTCGCTGGGCAGGCGCACGGGCTTGTGAAAGGCCACGTCCACCTCGTAGCCGCTGAGCGGCAGGTGCCCGCGCAGCGCGGCCAGCGCCATGGCCTTGCTCCACATGCCATGGGCGATGGCCTGGGGAAACCCGAACAGGCGAGCGCTGAGCGCGCTCAGGTGGATGGGGTTGTAGTCGCCGCAGACCTTGGCGTAGCGCCGGCCGATGTCGCTGTCGGCATACCAGCGGGTCAGCTCGCCCAGAGGCAGCGGTTCAGGGGTGTCGACGGCGGGTGGCTCGCCTTCGAGCTTGACGCCGCGACACAGCATGCGGCTGCGCTCGTGCCAGAGCAGCCCCAGGCTGTCTTCGGCTTCGGTCATCAGGTCGAAGGTCGCGCCCTTGGCGTGGGGCTGCAGGTTGTCGACGAACACGCTGAAGCGCAGCGTGCCGATGCCACCCAGCGGGCGCACCACGCGGATGCGGTTGTTCAGGTGCACCAGGCCCAGCAGCGGGAACGGGAAGTCGTCGGCGGTCAGCAGTTGCAATTGCAGGGCGAACGCCATCACATGGGGGAAGGTCGGCGGCAGGTGGCTGTCGTCGCCGAAGTGGCAGAGCTTGCGGTAGGCCTGCAGGCGCTGTGGATTCACGCCGATGGCGCAGTGCAGGCCGCTGGCGGGCAGGCTGTCGCCGGTGATGCTGCGCTTGCGCGCAGCCTTCAGGTACAGCCCGCTCAGCCCTTGCGTGCGGTGCAGATCGTGCCAGTGTCGGTCCATGCTCATGCCCCCATCACGGCCTGGCCGCATACGCGCAGCACCTGGCCGTTGACCGCGCCACTGCCGGGCTGTCCGAGCCAGGCCACGGCTTCGGCAACGTCCTGCGGCAGGCCGCCCTGGCCCAGGGAACTCATGCGTCGCCCGGCTTCGCGCAGTGCGAAGGGGATGGCCGCCGTCATGCGTGTTTCGATGAAGCCGGGGGCCACCGCATTGATGCTGGCACCCCGCTTGGCTAGCAGCGGCGCCCAGGCCTGGGCCAGGCCGATCAGGCCGGCCTTGCTGGCGGCATAGTTGGCTTGCCCGCGGTTGCCGGCGATACCGCTGATCGAGGCCAGCAGCACGATGCGTGCGTTGTCGTGCAGCGCGCCGCCGTCGAGCAGCGCCTGGGTCAGCACCTGGGGGGCCTTGAGGTTGACCGCGAGCACGGCGTCCCAGTACTCGGGGGTCATGTTGGCCAGGGTCTTGTCGCGGGTGATGCCGGCGTTGTGCACGACGATGTCGATGCCCTCGGGGAGCGCTTCGAGCAGGTGCGCCGATGCATCGCTGGCGCAGATGTCCAGCGCCACGCTGCGCCCACCCAGGCGCGCGGCCAGGGCGTCGAGGTCGGCCTTGGCCTGGGGCACGTCGAGCAGCACCACCTCGGCGCCGTCACGGGCCAGGGTTTCGGCAATGGCGGCGCCGATGCCGCGGGCCGCACCGGTGACCAGCGCCTTGCGCCCGGCCAGCGGGCGCGACCAGTCCTGTACCTGGGTGGCGCAGGCGGTCAGGCGCAGCACCTGGCCGCTGATGAAGGCGCTCTTGGGCGAGAGGAAGAAGCGCAGCGCGCCTTCGAGCTGGTCCTGCGCGGCCTTATCCACATACAGCAGTTGCAGGGTGGCGCCGTTGCGCAGTTCCTTGGCCAGCGAACGGCTGAAACCTTCCAGGGCCCGCTGCGCCACGCTGGCCAGCGGGTCGTCCAGCGATTCGGGCGCGCGCCCCAGGATCACAATGTGCGCACTGGCAGCCAGGCTGCGCAGCAGCGGCTGGAAGAACTCGCGCAGTTGCTTGAGCTGGTCGCTGTCGCTCAGGTGGCTGGCGTCGAACACCACGGCCTTGAGCTTGGGCCCCAGGCCCGCGACCCAGGCCGGCAGTTCGAGGCTTTCATCGGCATAGCTGTAGACCTCGTCGGTCAGGCGCCTGGCAAAGGCGGCCACGTTCGTCACCAGCGGCCCGCCGCCGAGCAGCAGGGCGCCTTCGACCGGGCGCAGCCTGCCGGCTTCCCAGCGCTCCAGGCGGGCGGGGGTGGGCAGGCCGACGGCACCGGCCACGCGCCGACCGAATGAAGAGTTGGCGAAGTCGATATAGCGGTCGCTCATGTGAACGTCTCCCGGAAATTAAGCACCAAAGTGTGGACCATGTTTCGCCTTCGGTCGTTCGACTGGCGAAAAAACACCTACGCTATAGCGGGTCTATCCCGTCTCGGAATAAGGAAGTCTGTGCATGCGCGCTTTACGTCGGGTCGCGATCATCGGCGGCAATCGAATCCCGTTCGCCCGCTCCAACGGGCCCTACGCCACGGCCAGCAACCAGGCGATGCTGACTGCGGCAATCGAAGGGCTGGTGGAGCGTTTCGGCCTGCATGGCCTGCAACTGGGCGAAGTGGCGGCGGGCGCGGTGCTCAAGCACTCGCGCGACATGAACCTGACCCGCGAATGCGTGCTGGGCTCGCGGCTGTCGCCGCAGACCCCGGCCTATGACCTGCAGCAGGCCTGCGCCACGGGGCTGGAAACCGCGCTGATGGTGGCCAACAAGATCGCCCTGGGGCAGATCGACAGCGGCATTGCCGGCGGCGTGGACACCACCTCCGATGCGCCGATTGCGGTCAACGAGGGGCTGCGCAAGTTGCTGCTGCAGGCCAATCGGGCCAAGACCACGGGCGACAAGCTCAAGGTGTTCCTGCAACTGAGGCCCTGGCACCTCAAGCCCGAGCTGCCGCGCAATGGCGAGCCGCGTACCGGGCTGTCGATGGGCGAGCACTGCGAGCTGATGGCGCAGACCTGGCAGATAGGCCGTGCCGAGCAGGACGAGCTGGCCTTGCGCAGCCACCAGAACCTGGCCCGGGCGTTTGCCGAAGGCTGGCAGGATGACCTGCTCACGCCCTTCCTGGGCCTGACCCGCGATCACAACCTGCGCCCGGACCTGACCCTGGAGAAACTTGCCAGCCTCAAGCCGGTGTTCGAGCGCAGCGCCAAGGGCACGCTGACGGCGGGCAACTCCACGCCACTGACCGATGGCGCTTCGGTGGTACTGCTGGCCAGCGAAGAGTGGGCGCGCGAGCGCGGGCTGCCGATCAAGGCGTATTTTCTCGATGGTCAGAATGCTGCGGTGGATTTCGTCAAAGGCCAGGAGGGGCTGCTGATGGCGCCGGCCTATGCGGTACCTCGACTGCTGGAGCGCAACGGCCTGACCCTGCAGGACTTCGACTTCTACGAGATTCACGAAGCCTTCGCCGCCCAGGTGCTGTGCACGCTGAAGGCCTGGGAAGACGCCGACTACTGCCAGAGCCGGCTGGGCCTGAGCGAGCCGATGGGCGCCATCGACCGCGACAGGCTCAACGTCAAGGGCAGTTCGCTGGCTGCAGGGCACCCGTTCGCCGCCACCGGCGGGCGCATTCTGGCCAACCTGGCCAAGCTGCTGGACGAGGCCGGCCAGGGCCGCGGGCTGATTTCGATCTGCGCCGCGGGCGGGCAGGGCGTGACCGCGATCATCGAGCGCTGACCAGCGGCGCCTCCTTGGCCAGGGGCGCCGGGCGGTTGGCGTAGTGTTCGGCCATGATCGAGCACACGATCAACTGCAGCGGGTGATAGATCATGATCGGCAGCAGAATCAGCCCCAGCCCGGGATGGGCGCCGAAGATCAATGCGGCCATCGGTGCGCCGGCGGCCAGGGATTTCTTGCTGGCGCAGAACACTGCGGCGATCTCGTCGGCCTGGCTGAACCTGAGCAGCCGCGCGCTGCGGGTGGTCAGCCACAGGATCAGCGCCAGCAGCAACGCGCTGCCCAGAACGGCGGTGAGCAGTACCGAGCCACCCTGCTGCTGCCACAGCCCCGAGATCATCGAGTTGCAGAACGCCGCGTACACCAGTAGTAGGATCACCACCTTGTCCATCACGTTGGTGTAGCGCTTGTGGCGGGCAAAGAAGCGGCCCAGCCACGGGCGCAGCAACTGCCCCAGCACCAGCGGCAGCAGGAGCATGGCGCACAGGTCGAGCAGGGTGGCGCCCAGGTCGATGCCATCGCTGCCGTTGCCCACCACCAGGCTCACCAGCCACGGGGTCAGGAAGATGCCCAGCACGCTGGAGAGGCTGGCGTTGAGGATTGCGGCGGGCACGTTGCCGCCGGCGCTGCCGGTCAGCGCCACCGACGAGGAGATGGTCGAGGGCAGGGCGCACAGGTACAGAAAGCCCAGCATCAGCAGCGCCGGCACATGGCTGCCCAGCACGCTGTTGCCCAGCCACCACAGCAGCGGGAACACCACGAAGGTGAAGCCCTGCACCATCAGGTGCAGGCGCCAGTTCTTCAGGCCATGGCGGATCTGTTCGCTGGACAGGTTGATGCCGTGCAGGAAGAACACCACGAACACGCCGATGTTGATCACGTATTCGGCGTGCATCGAGCCGCCGCTGGCACCGAAGTGCGGGAACAGCCAGGCGAGGAAGGTGGCGAGAAACATGCCGCACAGGAACCAGTCGGTTACCACGCGCTTGAGGTGAGCTTGCATAGGCGGGCCTGCGAATCATCTTGTAATAACGAAGCGGCAGGCTAACCTGTGGCCATTCTTCCGTCTCGCGACACAAGGCCAAGCGATGCCGAGTAACGGACAAAATCTGCTGCCACGCCCAATCCCGCTGCTCGATGCCCTGCCGCGGCCACTGTATGCGCGTGCCGAAAGCCTGGGGGCCGGCTCGTGGACGCCGCGTCATCGACACGACTGGATACAGTTTTCCTATGCGATCAGCGGGGTGCTGGGGGTGTACACCGCCGAGGGCAGTTTTTTTGCGCCGCCGCAGTGGGGCGTGTGGATACCGGCCGGGGTGGAGCATGAGGTGATTACCTCGACCCGTGCCGAAATGCGCAGCCTGTATGTGCGTCAGGCCGATGCGGCGTGGGCCGGGCCGCGCTGCCGGGTGCTGGAGGTGACGCCGCTGGCCCGTGAGCTGATCAAGCAGTTCTGCCTGTTCCCGGTGGATTACGCCGAAGGCGAGAGCCCCGAGGCACATCTGGTGCAGGTGCTGCTGGAGCAGTTGCAGGGGCTGCCCGAGGTGGGTTTTTCGTTGCCGCTGCCGCAGCACCCGCGCCTGCTCGAGGTGTGCAATGCATTGCTGGCGCACCCGGAGCAGGACGCCGGCCTGGCCTACTGGGCCGAGCGCCTGGGGCGTTCGCAGAAGACCCTGATGCGGTTGTTTCAGCGCGAGACGGGGCTGAGCTTTCGCGGCTGGCGCCAGCGCATGCGCCTGCTGTCGTCGCTGCAGGCGCTGGAGCAGGGGCAGAGCGTGACCCAGGCGGCGCTGGGTTGCGGCTATGAGTCGACGTCGGCGTTCATCGTGGCGTTCAAGGGCTTGTTCGGGGCGACGCCGGGGGAACTGTTCAGGCAGTGAGTGTCTGCCATGTTCGGGAAGCCACGAGGCACTCGGTGCAGGCGGGATTAAATTATTTGGACATTATCGGGTCCACTTCCTTTGAGGGCCTTGTTGTATCGTGAGCGCGCATCTGGCTCATGGCTGTGAGACGATGGCCGGCAACCCGTGATACCCGTGTGTTTGGCAAAACAGGACCCAGAACAAAAGCCGATGAAGACTCCAAAACGCATAGAACCACTGATAGAAGACGGGCTGGTCGATGAAGTCATCCGACCCCTGATGAGTGGCAAGGAAGCCGCGGTGTACGTGGTGCGGTGCGGTACCGAGCTGCGCTGCGCCAAGGTCTACAAAGAGGCCAACAAGCGCAGCTTCCGTCAGGCCGCCGAATACCAGGAGGGCCGCAAGGTGCGCAACAGCCGCCAGGCGCGGGCCATGGCCAAGGGCTCCAAGTATGGGCGCAAGGAGGCCGAGGAGGCCTGGCAGAATGCCGAGGTGGCAGCCCTGTTTCGCCTGGCCAGTGCCGGCGTGCGGGTACCCAAGCCGTTCGACTTTCTCGATGGCGTGCTGTTGATGGAGCTGGTGTCCGATGCCCATGGCGATGCGGCGCCACGCCTGAACGACGTGCACCTGGAGGCCGATCAGGCCCGCGAGTACCACGACTTCGTGATCCGCCAGATCGTGCTGATGCTGTGCACCGGCCTGGTGCATGGCGACCTGTCGGAATTCAACGTGCTGCTCGGCCCTGACGGCCCGGTGATCATCGACCTGCCCCAGGCGGTGGATGCGGCCGGCAACAACCATGCGTTCAGCATGCTGGAGCGCGATGTGGGGAACATGGCCGGGTACTTCGGCCAGTTTGCCCCGGAGCTCAAGGCCACCCGCTACGCCAAGGAAATGTGGGCGTTGTACGAGGCCGGCGAGCTGACTCCGGAAAGCCCGCTGAGCGGGCAGTTCGCGGAGGACGAGCACAGCGCCGATGTCGACGGGGTGATGCGCGAGATCGAAGCGGCGCGCCTGGACGAGGCGCGCCGGCAGGCTGCACGCGCCGAGGCGGAGAACGGCCCGGCCAAGGCCGAGGAACCGCCACCGCCGTGGATGCAGTAACGCGCTAGTGACAGCAGCTGCCGGCTGCCAGGTCCTTGAGGATCGGGCAGTCGGGGCGATCGTCCCCCTGGCAGTGGGCGACCAGCTCGCTCAGCGTATCGCGCAGGCTCACCAACTCGTCGATGCGCCGGTTCAGGTCGGCGATATGCTCGTTGGCCAGGGCTTTCACGTCGGCGCTGGCGCGCTGGCGGTCCTGCCACAAGGTCAGCAGTTTGGCCACTTCCTCCAATGAAAACCCCAGGTCTCGCGAGCGCTTGATGAATGCCAGCGCGTGCAGGTCGTCCTGCTGGTAGAGGCGGTAGCCACTGTCGCTGCGCGAGGCCGGCTTGAGCAGGCCGATGGACTCGTAGTAGCGGATCATCTTGGCGCTCAGGCCGGTACGTTTGGCGGCTTGTCCGATGTTCATGGGGCATCGTCCTGTGGCGGCGTTTGCGGTTTCCAGGTTTTGAGCAGCAAGGCGTTGCTGACCACGCTGACGCTCGACAGGGCCATGGCCGCACCGGCCAGCACCGGGTTGAGCAGGCCGAAGGCCGCCAGCGGAATACCGATCAGGTTATAGATGAAGGCCCAGAACAGGTTCTGGCGGATCTTGGCGTAGGTCTTGCGGCTGATCTCCAGGGCGGCCGGTACCAGGCGCGGGTCGCCGCGCATCAGGGTGATGCCGGCGGCCTGCATGGCCACGTCGGTGCCGCCACCCATGGCGATGCCGATGTCGGCGGCGGCCAGGGCCGGCGCGTCGTTGATGCCGTCACCCACCATCGCTACCACACCCGATTTCTTCAGTTCGAGAACAGTGGCGGCCTTGTCGGCCGGCAGCACCTCGGCGTACACGTCATTGATGCCAAGGGCCTGGGCCACCACCTTGGCGCTACCGCGGTTGTCGCCGGTCAGCAGGTGGCTGCTGATGCCCTGTTGGCTCAGCTGGCGTACGGCGGCGTCTGCGCCAGGCTTGAGGCTGTCGCCGAAGGCGAACAGGCCCAGCACGCGTGGTTGCGCACCGCGCTCGATCAGCCACGACAAGGTGCGCCCCTCGGCCTCCCAGGCCTGGGCGCTGGTGGCGAGTTCACCCGGTTGCAGGCCGCTTTCTTCCAGCAGGCGACGGTTGCCCAGGGCCAGGTCGCGGCCATTGAGGTGGCCGGCGATGCCGCGGCCGGTCAGCGATTGGCTGTCGTCGATGTCGGGTACGGTCAGGCCCTGCTCCTGGCAGGCATCCAGTACCGCCTTGGCCAGCGGGTGTTCGCTGCCGCGTTGCAGGGCGCCGGCCAGTTGCAGCAGTTCGCCTGCCTCGATGCCCTGGGCCTTGCTGTGAACGATGCGCGGGCTGCCGGAAGTGAGGGTGCCGGTCTTGTCGAACACCACGCGGTTGACTGCATGGGCACGCTCCAGCGCTTCGGCGTCCTTGATCAGGATGCCGTGGCGCGCGGCCACGCCGGTACCGGCCATGATCGCGGTGGGTGTGGCCAGGCCCAGGGCACAGGGGCAGGCGATGACCAGCACGGCCACGGCATTGATCAGCGCGGTTTCGATTGGCGCGCCGGCCAGCCACCAGCCGACCAGGGTTGCCAGGGCCAGCACCAGCACGGCTGGCACGAACACCTGGCTGACCCGGTCGACCAGTTTCTGGATGGGGGCCTTGGCGGCCTGGGCGTCTTCGACCAGGCGGATGATGCGCGCCAGCACGGTTTCAGTACCCAGGGCCAGCACACTTACCAGCAGGCGGCCTTCGCCGTTAATGGCGCCGCCGGTCACGCGGTCGCCCGGCTGCTTGGGCACGGGCAGGCTTTCGCCGCTGATCAGGGCTTCGTCGGCATGGCTCTGGCCCTCGATCACCTCACCGTCCACCGGGAAGCGTTCGCCGGGCAGTACCCGCACCAGGTCATGCAGGCGCAGGGCGCTGATGGGTACGTCGCGCTCCTGGCCGTCGATCACCTGCAGGGCGCGCTCAGGGCGCAGGGCTTCGAGGGCGCGGATGGCACTGGCGGTCTGGCGCTTGGCGCGGCTTTCCAGGTACTTGCCCAGCAGCACCAGGGCGATGACTACCGCCGAGGCTTCGAAATACAGGTGCGGCATGCTGCCTGCAGTGGCCCGTGCCCATTCGTACAGGCTCAGGCCGTAACCGGCGCTGGTGCCCAGGGCTACCAGCAGGTCCATGTTGCCGGCCCCGGCGCGTACCGCCTTCCAGGCCGCGACATAGAAGCGTGCGCCCAGGATGAACTGCACGGGGGTGGCCAGCACGAACTGTGCCCAGGCCGGCAGCATCCAGTGGATGCCGAAGGGCTGCAGCAGCATCGGCAGCACCAGCGGTAGGGCCAGCAGTATGGCCAGGCCGACCGACCAGCGCTCCTTGCGCAGGCGTCGCTCGGCGTCGGCCTGGTCGGCCTTGCCCGCTTGCGGCAGGCTGGCCGTGTAACCTGCCTGGGTCACCGCGTCGATCAGCAGCGCGCTGTCGACCTGCCCCAGCAGCTCGATGTGCGCGCGCTCGTTGGCCAGGTTGACGCTGACCCGCTGTACGCCGGGCACCTTGTTCAAGGCCCGCTCCACGCGCCCGGCACAGCTGGCGCAGGTCATGCCGCCAATCTGCAGTTCGAGGCTCTGGGCGGGCACGCTGTAACCGGCCTGGCTGACGGCGTCGACCAGTGCCGGCAGGGCGTCGGCAGGGGCTTGCACCCGGGCGTGTTCGGTAGCGAGGTTGACGCTGACGTGTTCGGCGCCGGCGACTTTGCGCAGGGCGCGCTCGACACGACCGGCGCAGCTGGCGCAGGTCATGCCTTGAATCGGCAGATCGAAGGTGGTTGATGCGGACATGGGGCTCTCCTCCTTGGACAGGCGCCAAGCATCAACCTTACCCCATTGGCAAGGTCAATAGCCCAGAGCGGCCTTCTTCAGGCTGAGGCCATTGTTGTCCATGACGATGCGGTACTTGTTGACCTGGCCCGCCAGTACGTTGATTCGCGTGCTGCGCTGGTTCTCGATGCCGTTGTTGCAACCCGGTGCCTGCCCGGGAAGCAGGCGCAGGCGCACGTTCACCGGGCCGCCCGGCAGGTTGAACGAGGTGGAGTGTTCCTGGAACAGTCGCGCCGACAGCTGGTCGTTGAGATAGATGCCGATCTCGCAGGACGTGGCGACCTCCAGACGCTCGCGGGAAATGATCAACACGCTGTAGTCCGACGGCCCTTCGGCGCTGGCCAGGGGCACGATGCTGCACAACCCGAGCAAACCGATAAGGCCCAATGCTGCCCTGCCCATGAATGAATCTCCTGCTGATCGTTCGACAAGGGCGCAGCTTGGCCGAGCTTGGCGCGGATTTCCAGTTCGGCATGCACTTGACCTTGCCCCGATGGCAAGCTTGAGACTGCGCTCAAATCCCAAGGAGGTAGTTCCCATGCAAGTATTCACTGTTCAAGGCATGACCTGTGGCCACTGTGTGAAGGCCGTGACCCGTGCGGTACAGAGCCAGGATGCACAGGCCATCGTAGAGGTGGACCTGGCCAGCAAGCAGGTGCGCGTCGACAGTTCGCTGCAGGCGCCGCAGATCGTGCAGGCGATTGTCGATGAGGGTTACAAGGCCGAGCTTGTGGCCTGAACAAGCCGGTAGCCGCTTCGCCTGTAGGAGCCAGCCTTGCTGGCGAACCGGCGCGAAGCGGCTACCGACCCTGCATGGGCGGTGTGTCTGCTGCACTGTGCATTCCGGTGTGCGAGCGCTGCGCGCTCGATCGCCGGCAAGGCCGGCTCCAACAAGGGGCGCACGTGCCAGCGAATTCGGCAAAAGATTCGCGGCTTATCCATGGCAGCCCGGTTAGACTAAGGCACTTGCTTAGCCTGCTATGGATTCCCGATGAACCTGCGCACCATCCTGATCCTCGGCGCACTCAGTGCGTTCGGGCCGTTGGCGATCGATTTCTACTTGCCCGGCTTCCCGGCAATGGCCCTGGCCTTTGCGACCGACGAAAAACACATCCAGACCACCCTGGCGGCCTATTTCCTAGGCCTGTCGCTGGGGCAGCTGGCCTATGGCCCGGTGGCCGACCGCTTCGGTCGACGCATTCCGCTGCTGGTCGGGGTGACCCTGTTTACCCTGGCGTCGCTGGCCTGTGCCTTTGCACCGAGCCTGGACGCCCTGATCGCCGCGCGTTTTGTACAGGCCCTGGGTGGTTGCGCAGGCATGGTGCTGTCGCGGGCCATCGTCAGCGACAAGTGTGATGCAGTGGCTTCGGCCAAGGTGTTCTCGCAACTGATGCTGGTGATGGGCCTGGCGCCGATCCTTGCCCCGATGCTGGGCGGGGTGCTGGTCAACCTGTATGGCTGGCAGTCGATCTTCCTCGTGCTCACCCTGTTCAGCGCCGGCTGTACGCTGGCTGTTGCCCTGGGCCTGCCGGAGAGCCTGCCTTCCAGCCAACCACGCCAGCCGCTGTCGGGGGCGTTGCGCCAATACGGGCGCCTGCTCAAGGACCGCGTGTTCATGGGGCATGCACTGACCGGCGGCATCGCGATTGCCGGCATGTTCGCCTATATCGCCGGTTCGCCCTTCGTGTTCATCAAGCTTTATGGCGTACCGGCCGAACATTACGGCTGGCTGTTCGGCAGCAATGCGGCGGGCTTCATCCTGGTGGCGCAGGTGAATGCGCGATTGCTGGCCAAGCGTGGGCCTGCCTTTTTGCTGGCCCGCACGGTGTGGGTATACCTGGCGGCCGGGCTGGTGCTGCTGGGAATCAGCGCGCTGCATACGCAGGCGCTGTGGCCGTTGCTGGTGCCGCTGTTCGTGTGCATTGCCAGCCTTGGCTGCATCATCCCCAACGCCTCGGCCTGCGCCATGAGCGGGCAGGGTGCCCGCGCCGGCAGTGCCTCGGCGTTGCTGGGGTGCGTGCAGTTCAGCGTGGCGGCGGGTGCGGCTGCCCTGGTGGGAGTGCTGCATGACGGCAGCGCGCTGCCGATGGCGCTGGTCATCAGCCTGTGCGGTACGGCGGCAGTGGGCGTGGCTATGTTGACCCGACGCCTGCAGCTCAGCCGACCTGCTTGAGCGGGTGCGGGGCCCGCAAGCGTTGTTGCAGGGTGTCGACAAAGGCGCGAGCCTCGGCCTCACTGCGAAAGCTGACCACATGCTGGTCGAGCTGAACCTGCCACGGGCACCCGGGTTTGCGGGCTGATGCACTGACGATAATCTTCATCGCTGCCTACCTGTGTGGTTGGGTAAATGCAGCAGCATTGTAGCGCCGCGACCGGGCCCCGGCATGGCCGGCGTCAGTGTACTGACTGACGGTCATGCCGGGGCCCGGAGGGGCTCAGAACCCTTCCAGCACGATCTTGCCCTTGGCTGCACCGCTTTCGAGCAGCGCATGGGCCCGGCGCAGGTTGGCTGCATTGATCGGGCCGAAATGCTCGCCCAGGGTGGTCTTGAGGGTGCCTGCGTCGATCAGCTCGGCCACGCGGTTGAGCAGCGTGTGCTGCGCCTGCATGTCGGCGGTTTCGAACAGCGAGCGGGTGTACATGAATTCCCAGTGCAGCGACAGGCTCTTGCGCTTGAGCTTGGTCACGTCCAACTGCTTGGGGTCGTCGATCAGCGCCAGCTTGCCCTGCGGGGCGAGTGCCTCGACCAGCTGGTCCAGGTGCTGGTCGGTCTGCGTCAGGCTGGCAACGTGGGTAACGCTATCGATACCCTGCGCCTTCAGGGCCTGGGCCAGGGGCTGACGGTGATCGACTACCACATCGGCGCCCAGCTCCCTTACCCAGGCCTGGGTTTCGGGGCGTGAAGCGCTGGCGATGACCTTGAGCCCGGTCAGTTGGCTGGCCAGTTGAGTCAGGATCGAACCGACGCCGCCGGCGCCACCGACGATCAGCAGGCTCTGGCCCAGGTCGGCCTTGCCTTCGGCGATCTGCAGGCGTTCGAACAGCAGCTCCCAGGCGGTAATGGCGGTCAGCGGCAATGCGGCGGCTTCGGCGAAACCCAGGGTTCGGGGCATGTGCCCGACGATGCGCTCGTCGACCACGTGCAGCTCGCTGTTGCCCCCGGCGCGGGCGATGGAGCCTGCGTAGTAGACCTTGTCGCCAGGCTGGAACAGGCTGACCTCGCTGCCCACCGCCTTGACCACACCGGCAACGTCCCACCCCAGCACCTTGGCCACGCCGGCCTCGGGCTGCACATTCTGGCGCACCTTGGTGTCGACCGGGTTGACCGAGATGGCGTGCACCTGCACCAGCAGGTCGCGCGGGCCAGGCTGCGGGGCGGGCAGCTCGATGTCCTGCAGCGCGGCGGGGTCGGCGATCGGCAACGATTGATAGTAGGCAATGGCTTTCATGAAGAGGTCCTTGAGGGGGGGAGTGCCGCCATCATCAGTGCTTTCACTTGGGGTTAAAACCCGATAAAACGGCAGATACTTTCAATTTTTTTTTGATAATGAGGCCGACAAGTGCTGCGTACCGATGATCTGCAACTGTTCGTGCGCGCCGCGGAACTGGGCAGCCTGTCGGCCGCTGCGCGCCAGCTCGACCTTTCGCCGGCAGTGGCGAGCGCAGCGCTCAAGCGCCTTGAGGCGCAATTGAAGGTGCGCCTGCTGGCCCGTTCGACGCGCAGTCTGCGCCTGACCGCTGAAGGCGAGGGGTTCCTCAACCACGCCCGGGTAGCCTTGGCCAGCCTCGAGGAGGGACGGCGGGCGTTGGCTCAGGGCCAGGCCGAGGTGAGCGGCGTGCTGCAGTTGTCGGCACCGTCGGATTTCGGACGCAATGTGCTGCTGCCCTGGTTGGACCAGTTGCAGCAGGCGCACCCATTGCTGAACGTGCGCCTGCTGCTGGGCGATCGCAATGCCGACCTGTTTCGCCAGCCGGTGGATGTGGCGCTGCGCTACGGAACCCCCGAAGACTCGAGCCTGGTGGCGTTGCCCCTGTGCCCCGACAACCGCCGGGTGCTGTGCGCCGCACCTGATTATCTGGCGCGCCATGGCCAACCGGCGACGGTTGCACAGCTGGCCGAGCACAACTGCCTGCTGTACCAGTTGGGTGGCCGTGTGCATGACCAGTGGCGCTTCAGTGACGGGGCCGCGACACAGACGGTGCTGGTGCGTGGCGACCGCTTTTGCGACGACGCCGACGTGGTACGGCGCTGGGCCGTGGCAGGTGTGGGCATTGCCTACAAGTCATGGCTGGATGTGGCAGCCGATGTGAAGGCCGGGCGCCTCGAAGTGCTGCTGCCCGGGGTGCGGGGTGAAGCTGCGCCGCTGAATCTGCTGTGCACCCACCGGGCGCAGCTCGGCAAGCCGGTGCAGTTGCTGCGCGACGAACTCAAGACCAGATGCCGGCACCTGCTGGAGCCGCTGCTGGCGATGACCGGCTAGGCAGGGCCGGCTGTCGGGCGCTGGATCAGGGTCATACATTTCATTTTAGGTTGAGTGACTTGTTTACCTTGGATGTAGGGCGTTGCGCGCTCATCGGCCCTTGCGCGCAACCCTCGCTCTGCAGGGAAAGCCGCCCCCATGCGGCTGTGGTGCCAGGGGCGGAAGGCCCGCCACCCGAAAGTGACCTTTGCAGAAGGCCACATGGTTGCCCAAAACGGGCAATTTTGCCGGAGATAGAGGCCGTTTAAGTGCTTACAGGCCGGCATATACTTGCCCCCGCAGTCGTTACCAGCAAGAGACGTTTCCATTGCAGGGGCGGGCAAGTTACGTCTTCGGAATCCGCAGGGAGTGCAGATATGAAACCTGTAGCAAGTATCAGTGTGATCGCCAGCCTGCTGGCTGACCCCAAGCGCAGCGCCATGCTGTGGGCCTTGATCGACGGTCTGGCCCGCCCCTCCGACGAGTTGGCCAGGATGACCGGCCTGACACCTTCTTCCACCTGCGCTCACCTTGGGCGCCTGCTGGCAGGGGGGCTGCTGAAGATAGAGGCGCGCGGGCGCAAACGGTATTTTCGGCTGGCAGCCCCGGAGGTGGGCGCCGCTGTGGAGGCGCTGGCCAGTGTGCCGGTGCGCGAGCATTTTCGTCAGGGCGTGCGTGTCAGCCGGGAGGCGCCGGGGATCCCGCTGGCGATGCGCCGCGCACGCTTGTGCCGTGACCACCTGGGCGGTGAGCTGGCGGCCGACCTTTACCAGCGCTTGCAGGAGGCCAAGTGGCTGGAGCTCTGCGACCGCCAGTTGGAGGTCAGCTCGCTGGGGCGCCTGCACTTTGCCGACTTTGGCATCTTCGTCGAGGCATTGGCACTGCGCGAGGGCAGAGCCTGCAGCGCGTGCAGTTGCTGCAGCGAGTGGAGCGAGCAGCGCCCGCACCTGGGCGGGGCTCTGGGCAGCAGCCTGCTCAGGCTTTTCGTGCAGTCGGGCTGGGTGCGCATGAACGGTGACTCGCGCGCCTTGCACGTCACTCCCGCCGGGTTGCGTGAAATCCCGCTGATTGCACAGTCGCCCATGCCGTTGGCGGTGGGGGAGTAGCCGCAGGTGGCGGGCAAGGCCGACCCACCGGTGATGGGTCGACCTGCCCGCGCAGAGGTCAGGGCTTGAGCAGGCGCGCATCCAGGCTGTTCTGCGCCAGACGCCTGGCCTGGTCCTGGGTCATGCCGAGGTGGGTATGCAGGGCATGGAAGTTCTCGGTCACGTAGCCACCGAAATAGGCTGGGTCGTCCGAGTTCACCGTGACCTTCACGCCACGTTCGAGCATCTCGAGGATGTTGTGTTCGCGCATGTGGTCGAACACGCACAGCTTGGTGTTGGACAGAGGGCAGACGGTCAGCGGGATCTGTTCGTCGATGATGCGCTGCATCAGGCGCTCGTCCTCGATGGCGCGCACGCCGTGGTCGATACGCTGGATCTTGAGCAGGTCCAGGGCTTCCCAGATGTACTCGGGCGGGCCTTCCTCGCCGGCGTGCGCGACGGTCAGGAAGCCTTCGCTACGGGCGCGGTCGAACACGCGCTGGAACTTGCTGGGCGGGTGGCCTTGCTCCGAGCTGTCCAGCCCCACGGCGATGAAGGCATCGCGAAAGGGCAGGGCCTGATCGAGGGTGGCGTGGGCCTCATCTTCGCTCAGGTGGCGCAGGAAGCTCAGGATCAGGCCACTGCTGATGCCCAGCTTGCGCTGGCCATCCTTGAGGGCTGCGCTGATGCCGGCCAGTACCACCTCGAACGGGATGCCCCGGTCGGTATGGGTCTGGGGGTCGAAGAACGGTTCGGTGTGGATCACGTTCTGTGCCTTGCAGCGCAGCAGGTAGGCCCAGGTAAGATCGTAGAAGTCCTGCTCGGTGCGCAGCACGTCGGCGCCCTGGTAGTACAGGTCGAGGAACTCCTGCAGGTTGTTGAACGCATAGGCCGCGCGCAGGGCCTCCACATCGTTCCAGGGCAGGGCGATGCCATTGCGTTCGGCCAGAGCGAACAGCAGTTCGGGCTCGAGCGATCCCTCCAGGTGCAGGTGCAATTCTGCCTTGGGCAGCGCGTTAAGCCAGTCGTACATAGCGTGTTCTCATCAAGGTGCGGTTGCGCGCCATTCTACAGCGGTTGACGAGGGGCGGCGCGAAACCTGGCCGGATGGTCCGGCAGCAGGAAACCTTCCACAGCAGCTACAGTCTCTAGCCACACCCCTTCTGTTCAAGGCCGCCGATGCTCAAGCTACTGACCCAGGAAAAGCTCTTGCTGCTGGCCGTGGTGACCGCCCTGCTGGCCTGGCCATTGGAGCCGTTGTTGCTGGGGCACGGCCATGGCGTGGCGTTGTTGGCCGGGTTCGCGCTGGTGGGGGCGATCGTGTGCGCCTCGATGCGGGTTGCACAGCATGCCGAGCTGCTGGCGGAAAGGGTCGGCGACCCCTACGGCACCATGATCCTGACCCTGTCGGCGGTCTTGGTGGAGGTGGTGATCCTGGCCATCATGATGAGCAATGAGGCCTCGCCGACGCTGGTGCGCGACACCATCTACTCGGCGGTGATGCTCGATATCAACGGGATCCTGGGCCTGGCCGCGTTGATGGGCGGGCTCAAGCACGGCGAGCAGAGCTACAACGACGATTCGGCACGCACCTACAGCGTGATGATCATGACCGCGATGGGCGTGTCGATGGTGGTGCCCGAGTTCATCCCCGAAGCCCAGTGGCATCTGTATTCGGCCTTCACCATCGGCGCGATGGTGGTGCTGTATACGCTGTTTCTGCGCATGCAGGTGGGGCCGCACAGCTACTTTTTCAGCTACAGCTACCCGCAGAAGAAGCGCCGCGACCCGGTGGCAGGTACGCCGGGCGGCCACAAGGCGCGATCGATCGCGATTCTGATTTCGGGGGTGGTGGTGATCGGCCTGCTGGCCGAAGTCATGTCCAAGACCCTGGACTATGGCCTGGAGGGCAGCGGAGCACCGCCGGTACTGACGGCAATCGTGGTGGCGGCCATCTCTGCCGCGCCGGAGATTCTCACCGCATTGCGCGCGGCGCTGGCCAACCGCATGCAATCGGTGGTCAACATCGCCCTGGGAGCCTCGCTGTCGACGGTGATCCTCACCGTGCCGCTGATGGAGGCCATGGCCCTGTACACCGGTCAGCCGTTCCAGATGGCCATGACCCCGGTGCAGACGGTGATGATCTTCATCACGCTGATCGTCAGCGCCATCAACCTGAACGATGGCGAAACCAACGCGATCGAGGGCATGACCCACTTCGTGCTGTTCGCCACGTTCATCATGCTGGCGCTGCTGGGCCTGTAGCTGCCTAGCCGGCGATCAGTTGCGCGGCGGCCTGGCGGTGATCGGCGATCAGGCCCTTCACGTCCAGCCCTTCGATCTGGCCATCGATCACTCGCCACCGGCCGCCGACCATCACCCGGTCGGCCCGGTCGGCACCGCACAGCAGCAGGGCCGAGAGCGGATCATGGCTGCCGGAAAAACGCAGTTCATCCAGCTTGAACAGGGCCAGGTCGGCCTGCTTGCCCACGGCCAGCTCGCCGATGTCGTCGCGCCCAAGCAGTTGCGCCGAACCTCGCGTGGCCCAGCCCAGCACGCGCTCGGGGGTGATGGCCTCGGCACCGTAGCGCAGGCGCTGCAGGTACAGGGCCTGGCGGGTTTCGAGGATCATGTTGGACGCATCGTTGGAGGCCGAGCCATCCACACCCAGGCCCACTGGCGCACCCGCGTCGGTCAGATCCACGGTGGGGCAGATGCCCGATGCCAGGCGCATGTTGGAGCTGGGGCAATGGCAGATGCCGGTGCCGGCAGCGCCCAGGCGGGCAATCTCGTCGGGGTTGAAGTGGATGCCGTGGGCCAGCCAGGTGCGCGGGCCGAGCCAGCCGACACTGTCCAGATAGTCGACGGTACGCAGGCCAAAGCGCTGCAGGCAGAAGTCTTCCTCGTCGAGGGTTTCGGCCAGGTGCGTGTGCAGGCGCACGTCCAGCTCTTGGGCCAGGGTCGCGCTGGCGCGCATGATTTCGGGCGTGACCGAGAACGGTGAGCAGGGGGCCAGGGCGATCTGGATCTGCGCGCCCGCGTCACGCTCGTGGTAACTGTGGATAAGTCGTTGGCTGTCGGCCAGGATGACCTCACCCTGCTGCACCGTCTGCTGCGGTGGCAGGCCACCATCGGCTTCACCCAGGCTCATGGAACCGCGGGTGAGCATGGCGCGCATGCCGAGTTTGCGCACACTCTCCACTTGCACGTCGATGGCGTTTTCCAGGCCGTCGGGGAACAGGTAGTGGTGGTCGGCAGCGGTGGTGCAGCCCGACAGCAGCAGTTCGGCCAGGGCTACCTGGGTCGCCAGCTCCAGCTTGGCCGGGGTGAGCCGGGCCCACACCGGGTACAGCGTCTTGAGCCAGGGGAACAGCGGCTGGTTGACCACCGGAGCCCAGGCACGGGTAAGGGTCTGGTAGAAGTGGTGATGGGTGTTGATCAGGCCTGGCAGTACCACGTGCTCACGGGCATCGAAGGTTTGCTGGCAAGGTGTGGCGGGGGTTTGGCCGAGGCCGAGGACTTCGCGGATGATGCCGCCTTCGAGCACCAGGCCGCCACGGGCGTCGAGGGTGTTGGCGGTAAAGATGGCAAGCGGGTTTTTCAACCAGATACGGGTCGCAGGCATGGTGCCGGCTCCTCTGAAAGTGGGTTCAGGTTAGCCAGCTCAGTGTTGCCCTGTCTGCTGATCCAGGTCCGCCGCGGTGGGCGAAGGGCCGAGTCTACACCCACCGCGCGTCAGATCACCAGATCAGTTTTTCGCCCTTGTAGTTGATGAAATGCAGGCCACCCTTGCCGCTGTTGAGGGTGACCTGTTCAACCATCCCGCCGGTGCTGGTAGGCACGTCGATTTCAGCGCCTTCGCCGCCCATGTCGGTCTGGACCCAGCCCGGGTGCATGGCCAGCACGGTCAGGCCGGTGTCGCCCAGCTGCACGACGAAGCTGTTGATCATGGAATTGAGCGCAGCCTTGCTGGCCTTGTACAGGGCCAGGTCGGGCGCGTCGGGGATGCTCACGCTGCCCAGCACCGAGCTCATGAAGGCGATCACCCCACCCTTGTCGTTGAGCTGCGGGCTCAAGCGCTGCGCCACGCGAATCGGCGCGACGCTGTTGGTCATGAACAGTTCGCCGATATCCGCCAGTTGTACCCGCTCCGGGTTCTGGTCATCAGGGCCCTTGACCCCCGCATTGACGAACAGCAGGTCGAAGGTCTGACCCTTGAGGCGCGCCTGCAGTGCATCGAGCTGATCGGTGCTGTTCATTTCCAGGGTCTCGACCTGTACGCCGGGCACCGCGGCCAGCGCAGGGGCCCTGGCAGGGTCCCGAACGGTGGCGGTCACGTTCCAGCCCTGCTCGCGCAGGCGCTGCACAAGGCCAAGGCCCAGGCCACGGGATGCGCCAATGATCAGTGCGGTTTTGGGGGCGGTCATGGGATAACTCCGTACAGGTGGGCAGAGGATACGCAGCGTAGCATGGCCTGGAGGCTGCTCATAAAATGATCAATCGACGCTGAGCATTGGCCGGCAGGCCTTTGGCGCAGGCGCTCACGGTTTATCCACAGCTTGCTCCACAGTATTTGTGCGCAAGCGCCAGGCACGGTTTTGTGGCCATGGAGCCGGCCCTCGAGGACACCTGGCTGGGGATAAGTCACTGATTCGACGCCGCTTGATGGCCTGTCATCAAATCTTGATCAAAATATGATCGTTTCTCTGCGAGCCTTGATCCAGAAGGGCTGCAGCCGAGTGCTAAGAGGTTATCCACAGCCGGGCCCACAGTGGATGTGGGCAAGTGTCAGCGCCGTTCGAGCAGAATGCGCCCGCGGCTCAGGTCGGCCAGTTGTCGTTGCACCGGTTCGATCTGCTCCTCGCCAAGCGCCAGCAACAGGTCGACACCGTTGGCGGTGAACTGCTCGTCCATCACCAGGCCGTCGGCTTCGGCGACGCGTAGCTTGAGCAGGGCCAGTTCGCTGAATGCGCAACTGCAGTGCAGCTCAACACGGCTTACCAGCAGGCGCTTTTCGGCCTGTTGCAGGCACTTGTTGGCGCCACCGCCATAGGCCCGGGCCAGGCCACCGGTGCCCAGCTGAATGCCGCCGTACCAGCGAATCACCAGCACCACTACCTGGTCGCAGTCCTGCGCCTCGATGGCCGCCAGGATCGGGCGCCCGGCCGTACCGCCGGGTTCGCCGTCGTCGCTGCTGCGGTACTGCGCCCCCAGTTTCCAGGCCCAGCAGTTGTGGGTGGCGGCCAGGTCGCTGTGCCGTTCGATGAAGGCCTGGGCCTCGGCCGGGCTGCTGATGGGGCCGGCCAGGGTGATGAAGCGGCTCTTGCGGATCTCTTCGCGAAACTCGCAAGTGTCCAACAGGGTAAAAGGCATAAGCAGGGTTCAGTTCGGTGGGGTCAGGCCACAGCCTTTGAGGATGATGTGGATAAGGTTATTGCTGGCGTCTTCCATGTCCTGCTTGGTCAGGCGGCTGCGGCCGGTTACCTGGCAGATCTGTGTGGAGAAGTCGGCATAGTGCTGGGTGCTGCCCCAGAGCAGGAAGATCAGGTGGACCGGGTCGAGGCGGTCCATCTTGCCGGCATTCATCCAGCTTTCGAACACGGCGGCCCGGCCCTTGAACCAGTCGCGGTAGTCCTGGCTGAAGTAGTCGGTCAGGCACTGGCCGCCGCTGATGATCTCCATGGCGAAGATCCGCGAGGCCTGCGGGTTGCGCCGCGAGAATTCCATCTTGGCGCGAATGTAGCGGCTCAGCGCCTCGGCCGGGTCGTCGTCGGCACTCAGGGTGTTGAAGGTGCTGTCCCACAACTCGATGATGTTGCTCAGCACCGCCACGTACAGGCCCAGCTTGTTGGTGAAGTAATAGTGCAGGTTGGCCTTGGGCAGCCCGGCGTTCAGCGCGATGGTGTTCATGCTGGTGCCCTTGAAGCCGTGACGGGCGAACTCGTCTTCGGCAGCCTGGATGATGGCCTGCTCGTTCTTCTGGCGGATACGGCCGGCAGGCCTGGCAGCCTGGAGGCGGTGTGCGGGGACTTCGAAGGTCATGGGCGATTCCGGACAGAGCGGGGTAGTGTGGCACATGCACTGATAACCCAGCCGTGGCAGGCGGGCAAGCGCTCATCGGCGAAAAAGCCGATAAACCGCATCAGCGGGTGGCCGCCAGGCTGTCCAGGAAGCTCTCGAGCACCAGGTGCGGGCGCCGTCCCTTGCGGGTAACCCAGCACAGGCTCAGGTCATAGAAGCGTTCGTCGGGTTTGAGGGCGCGCAGGCGCCCCTGCTGTACCCAGGCGTTGGCGTAGTGGTCGGGCAGGTAGCCGATGTAGCGCCCGGTAAGAATCAGGAACGCCATGCCTTCGCGGTCCGAGGCGCTGGCGGTGCAGTGCAGGTCCTGATACTGGGCCTGGATCTCGGCCGGCAGGCGGAAGGTGGGGGCGATCGCGTCCTGGCTGTTGAGGCGGTCGTCGTCCAGCTGGCGGTCATCGGCATAGAACAGCGGGTGCCCGACCGCGCAATAGAGCAGTGAGCGCTCACTGTACAGTGGCTGGTACTCGAGCCCCGACAGCGGGCTGGTCTGGGGGACCACGCCGACGTGCAGGCTGCCGTCGAGCACGCCCTGTTCGACCTGGCTGGGAGCGATCATGCGGATCTGGATGCGTACCTCCGGCCCCCGGTCCTTGAGCTGCGCCAGGGCATGGGTGATGCGCATGTGCGGCAGGGTCACCAGGTTGTCGGTGAGGCCGATGTTCAGCTCGCCGCGCAAGTGCTGGTGCAGGCCGTTGACCTCGGTGCGAAAGCTTTCCAGCGCGCCGAGCAGTTGCAGGGCGCTCTGGTACACCTCGCGGCCCTCTTCGGTCAGCGAGAACCCGGCACGGCCACGCTGGCACAGGCGCAGGCCCAGGCGTTGCTCCAGGTCGCTCATCTGCTGGCTGATGGCCGAGCGGCCGATGCCCAGCACGTTCTCGGCTGCGGAGAAGCCGCCGCATTCCACCACGCTGCGGTAGATTTTCAACAGGCGGATGTCGAAATCACTGACCTGCGCAAGCGGCTCCGGGCGACGGCTCATAGTTTAGTGTCCAGCTAACTGAAGATTAGAAAAGTAGGCTTTTTCAGACTTTATCCCCGTGACAACTTAGCTGCAACAACGTTTGCCTCCCTCATGTTGCTCATTGCCTTGCGAGGTTTGTCCCATGAATCTGCCTGAAAACGCTCCCCTCGGCCTTGCCAGCCAGCTCAAGCTGGATGCGCACTGGATGCCCTATACCGCCAACCGCAACTTTCAGCGCGACCCGCGCCTGATCGTCGCCGCCGAAGGCAGCTACCTGACGGATGACAAGGGGCGCAAGATCTATGATGCGCTGTCGGGGCTGTGGACCTGCGGCGCCGGGCATACCCGCAAGCAGATTCAGGAAGCGGTGTCGCGTCAGCTGGGTGTGCTGGATTATTCGCCGGCCTTCCAGTTCGGCCACCCGCTGTCGTTCCAGCTGGCCGAGAAGATCACCGACCTGACCCCGGGCAACCTGAACCACGTCTTCTATACCAACTCCGGTTCCGAATGCGCCGATACCGCGCTGAAGATGGTGCGTGCCTACTGGCGCCTCAAAGGCCAGGCGACCAAGACCAAGCTGATCGGCCGTGCCCGTGGCTACCACGGCGTGAACATCGCCGGCACCAGCCTGGGCGGCGTCAACGGCAACCGCAAGATGTTCGGCCAGTTGCTGGATGTGGACCATATCCCGCACACCCTGCTGCCGGGCAACGCATTCAGCAAGGGGATGCCGGAGGAGGGCGGTATCGCCCTGGCCGACGAGATGCTCAAGCTGATCGAGCTGCACGATGCGTCGAACATCGCGGCACTGATCGTCGAGCCGCTGGCCGGCTCCGCCGGTGTACTGCCACCGCCCAAGGGCTACCTCAAGCGCCTGCGCGAGATCTGCGACCAGCACAACATTCTGCTGATCTTCGACGAAGTGATCACCGGTTTTGGCCGTATGGGTGCCATGTTCGGTGCCGACGCCTTTGGTGTGACGCCCGACCTGATGTGTATCGCCAAGCAGGTTACCAACGGCGCCATCCCGATGGGCGCGGTGATTGCCAGCAGCGAGATCTACCAGACCTTCATGAACCAGCCGACCCCGGAATACGCGGTCGAATTCCCGCACGGCTACACCTACTCCGCGCACCCGGTTGCCTGCGCTGCCGGCCTGGCTGCACTCGACCTGCTGGAGAAGGAGAACCTGGTGCAGTCGGCTGCCGACCTGGCACCGCATTTCGAACGTGTGCTGCACGGAGTCAAGGGCGCGAAGAACATCGTCGACATTCGCAACTACGGCCTGGCCGGTGCCATCCAGATTGCCGCGCGGGACGGGGATGCCATCGTGCGTCCGTTCGAGATCGCCATGAAGCTGTGGAACGCCGGCTTCTATGTTCGCTACGGCGGCGACACCCTGCAGTTCGGCCCGACTTTCAACACCACCCCGCAAGAACTGGATCGCCTGTTCGATGCGGTGGGCGAAGCGATCAACCAGGTCGGCTGATCCCTCTCTTTATATAAGCAGGCGCGCGGTGCCGCGCCTGAACCCCCTTTCTGGAGTTCTGCATGAGCATTGTTCAGCATCTGATCCACGGTGAAATGGTTTCAAGCGGTGAGCGCACCGCCGATGTGTTCAACCCGTCCACCGGCCAGGCGGTACGCAAGGTGGCGCTGGCCAGCCGGGAAACCGTGCAGCAGGCCATCGATTCGGCCAAGTCGGCATTCCCGGCCTGGCGCAATACCCCGCCGGCCAAGCGGGCCCAGGTGATGTTTCGCTTCAAGCAACTGCTTGAGCAGAACGAGTCGCGCATTGCGCAGATGATCAGCGAAGAGCATGGCAAGACCCTCGAGGATGCGGCGGGTGAACTCAAGCGCGGTATCGAGAACGTCGAGTTTGCCTGCGCTGCCCCCGAAGTGCTCAAAGGCGAATACAGCCGCAACGTGGGCCCGAACATCGATGCATGGTCCGACTTCCAGCCGCTGGGCATCGTTGCGGGGATCACCCCGTTCAACTTCCCGGCCATGGTGCCGCTGTGGATGTACCCGCTGGCGATTGCCTGTGGCAACTGCTTCATTCTCAAACCGTCCGAGCGCGATCCGAGCTCGTCGCTGTTCATTGCCCAGCTGTTGCTGGAAGCCGGCTTGCCCAAGGGCGTGCTGAACGTGGTGCATGGCGACAAGGTGGCGGTGGACGCGCTGATCGAAGCCCCAGAGGTCAAGGCGCTGAGCTTTGTGGGCTCCACGCCGATTGCCGAGTACATCTATGCCGAGGGCACTCGTCGTGGCAAGCGTGTGCAGGCGCTGGGTGGTGCGAAGAACCACGCGGTGCTGATGCCCGATGCCGACCTGGACAACGCGGTCAGCGCACTGATGGGCGCGGCGTACGGTTCGTGCGGTGAACGCTGCATGGCAATCTCGGTAGCGGTGTGCGTGGGTGACCAGGTAGCCGATGCACTGGTGGCCAAGCTGGTGCCGCAGATCAAGGCGCTGAAGATCGGTGCCGGTACCAGTTGCGGCCTGGACATGGGGCCGCTGGTGACTGCGGCTGCGCGCGACAAGGTGGTTGGCTATATCGATGACGGCCTGGCCGCCGGTGCCGAATTGGTGGTGGACGGCCGCGGCTACAGTGTTGCGGGGCATGAGCAAGGTTACTTCGTGGGCGGTACGCTGTTCGATCGGGTCAGCCCCGAGATGCGTATCTATAAGGAAGAGATCTTCGGCCCGGTGCTGTGTGTGGTACGGGTGAACAGCCTCGAGCAGGCCATGCAGTTGATCAACGATCATGAATACGGCAACGGCACCTGCATCTTCACCCGTGATGGGGAAGCGGCGCGTCTGTTCTGCGACGAGATCGAAGTGGGCATGGTGGGGGTCAACGTTCCGTTGCCGGTGCCGGTGGCCTATCACAGCTTCGGTGGCTGGAAGCGCTCGCTGTTTGGCGACCTGCATGCCTACGGCCCGGATGGCGTGCGCTTCTATACCCGGCGCAAGGCGATCACCCAGCGTTGGCCGCAGCGCGCCAGCCATGAAGCATCGCAGTTCGCATTCCCAAGCCTTTGAGGTCGGGCTGAAAGGAGGGAGGCCGCAAGGCCTCCCTCTTTTGTTTTTCAGCGTTTTTGACCGATGTGACAGATTTATTGCGAATAGCGCTTGACGGGTTTCCAGAAGTCTTTATACTTCGCCCCACTTCCAGCGTAGCAGGAACGAAAAACTCCTTGAATA
>NZ_DLNW01000029.1:0-5286 GCF_002478435.1 Pseudomonas sp. UBA7500
GCGCCCCGGCGACCGGGTACTGAGCACCTGGCGCCTGGACGGCCACTGCGACCACGAGGCCGTGGGCCGTGCCAGCGCACAGGCGGCGCAGACCGTGGGCGCGCAGCTGATCGAGGTGCCGATCTGGGCCTGGCACTGGGCCCGGCCGGACGACCCGCGCCTGCCGTGGCGCCGTGCGCGCAAGCTGGCGCTCAGCCCGCAGCAACTTGCGCGCAAGCGCGCCGCCATCGCCGCGCATGCCAGCCAGCTCCATGCCGATGGCGAGCAGCCACCGGTGTTGAGCCAGACCACCCTGCAACGCCTTCTGCAACCTTTCGAACTGCTGTTTCTATGACGGGTGTTTCCATGAGCGTATCGCCGCAGTATTTCGAACAGCTGTTCGAGCACGATGAAGACCCCTGGGCCTTTCGGACCCGCTGGTACGAGAAGCGCAAGCGCGACCTGACCCTGGCCTGCCTGCCGCGCCAGTACTACACGCGCATCTTCGAGCCCGCCTGCGCCAACGGCGAGCTCAGTGCAGCGCTGGCCGAGCGCACCGAGGCCCTGCTGTGCCAGGACCTCAATGCCACTGCCGTGGAGCTTGCGCGCCGGCGCCTGGCAGCCTGCCCCCAGGCCAGTGTGAGCCAGGGCCACCTGCCCGGCGACTGGCCGGGGGGCGAGTTCGACCTGATCGTGCTCAGCGAGATCGGCTACTACCTCGACCCCGCGCAGTGGCTGCAGGTGATCGAACAGGCCGTGGCCAGCCTGAGCCCTGGCGGTGCGCTGCTGGCCTGCCACTGGCTGCACCCCATCGACGGCTGCCCGCAGGATGGCCGCCAGGTACACGCCCTGCTCGATCAGCGCCTGCCGCTGTACCGCGCCGTGCGCCACGAGGAAGCCGACTTCCTGCTCGAATACTGGTGTTGCCAGCCGTGTGCCATTGACCTGCAGGAGCCTTGCCTATGATCGGCGTGATCGTCCCCGCGCATAACGAAGAACAGTACCTGCCGGCCTGCCTGCGCGCCCTCGGGCAGGCGGCGGCGCAGGCCGAGGCCCTTGGCGAGCGCGTAGAGATCGTGGTGGTGCTCGACCAGTGCAGCGATGCCAGCCAAGCCATTGCCCTGGCGCACGGCGTGCACACCCTGCAGGTCACTGCGCGCAACGTGGGCTACGCCCGGCGTGCCGGCGCCAGCTGGATGCTCGAGCGCGGCGCGCGCTGGCTGGCCTGCACCGACGCCGACAGCTGCGTGCCGGCCGACTGGCTGGTGTGCCAGCTGGACTGCGCCGCCGACGCCGTGTGCGGCACGGTGCACGTGGAGCAATGGCAGGCGCACCAGGATGCGGCGTTGCAGGCGCGTTACCTGGCCCACTACCAGGCCCGCGAGGACCACCGGCACATCCATGGCGCCAACCTGGGCATCTGCGCCAGGGCCTACCAGCGGGTCGGCGGGTTCCGGCCCGTGCCGCTGGACGAAGACGTGCAACTGATCAGCGACCTTGAGCTGAGCGGCGCGCGCATCGTGTGGACGGCACGCAACAGCGTGTCTACCAGCAGCCGTGGCGACTGCCGGGCGCGGGGCGGCTTCGGCGACTTCCTCACCACGCTGGCGGCTACCCCGTGAGCCGTGGCGCGGCGCAGGTGCATATCGGCATCTCGGGCTGGCGCTATGTGCCGTGGCGGGGCGACTTCTACCCCGAGGGCCTGCGCCAGAAGGACGAGCTGCACTTCGCCTCGCGGGCGGTCAACAGCATCGAGATCAACGGCACCTTCTATGCGCTGCAACGTCCCGAGCGTTTCGCCGGCTGGGCGGCCGAAACCCCGCCAGGCTTCGTGTTCAGCGTCAAGGCGCCGCGCTTCATCACCCACGTGAAGCGCCTGCGCGAGATCGACGAACCGCTGGCCAACTTCTATGCCTCCGGCCCCCTGTCGCTGGGCAGCAAGCTGGGGCCGACCTTGTGGCAGTTCCCACCGAACATGCGTTTTGACGAGGGGTTGTTCGATGCGTTTCTGGCGCGCCTGCCGCACACCGGCAAGCAGGCCAAGGCCCTGGCCGCGCAGTGTGCCGAGCGGATGCAGCGTGCGGGTTACCTGGAGGGCGCCGACCGGCAGGTGGTGCGCCATGCAGTGGAGGTGCGTCACGAGAGCTTTCTGGACCCGGCGTTCGTGGCGTTGCTGCGCAAGTACCGGGTAGCGCTGGTGGTGGCCGACACGGCGAAGAAGTGGCCGCATGTGGAGGACCTGACCAGCGACTTCGTGTACATGCGCCTGCATGGGGATGTGGCGCTGTACAGCAGCGGGTATTCGCAGGCGGCCCTGCGCGGCTGGCAAAAGCGTATCCAGGCGTGGAAACGCGGGGCGCAGCCTGGGGATGCGCGCTTGATCGATGCGGCAAGTACGGCGCCGAAGGCGGCGCATCGCGATGTGTACTGCTACTTCGACAACGACATCAAGGTGCGCGCGCCCTATGACGCCAGACGGTTGCTGGAGCTGCTGAAGCTGGACAAGGGCCTGGAAGCGACACCGGGTGCTGCGCTGTAGGAGCCCGCCTGGCTGGCGGACCGGACACCGCGAAACACCGGCCAACGCAGCGCGCCCCTTCGCCGGCAACGCCGGCGCCTACATGCCGCTTACATACCCCTTGAGAAAATCGATCCATGCCCGCACCTTGCGCGGCACGTGGTTGCTGGCCGGGTACAGCGCGTACACGCTCTGCTCGGCAAAGCGATACCCCGGCAATGCATCCAGCAGGCGCCCGGTACGCAGGTCGTCCTCGATCAACCACGCCGGCAGCAGCGCCACGCCCAGCCCCTGCAAGGCGAACGAGCGCAGGATCGAGGCATTGTCTGCCACCATCACCGCCCGGCCCGAAGGCTCGTACACCGCCGCTTCCCCCCTCTGATCGAGCAACGCCCAACCGGCCTGGCGCTCGAAACGCCCATGCACCAGCCTGGGCAAGGCGTTCACCTGGGCAAGGGTCGCCCCCGGCACGCCCACGCCCGGCGCCATCACCAGGTGCACTGCATAGGTCTCCAGGCACACCCCGCGGTAGCCTGAGTCCTGCGCCTGACCCAACCGGATGGCCACGTCGAAGCGCTCCTGCACCAGGTCCGCATGGCTGGTGTGGGTTTCCAGCCGCACGTTGAGCAACGGGTGCTCACGCATGAACAGCTGCAAGGCCGGCGCCACCACGCGCAAACCGTACTCCACCGTGGAGGTGACCCGCAGGCTGCCCTGCAACCCGCCATGCTCGGCACGCGCCTGCTCGATGGCCAGCCGCGCCTGCTCCAGCACCAGCAGGCACTGACGGTAGAAGCCCTCGCCGGCATCGGTCAACGCCACCCGGCGCGTGGTGCGGATCAGCAGGGTCACGCCCAGCTGCGCCTCCAGCTGCTTGATACCGAAGCTGACCGCGGCGCGGGTCTGGCACAGGCGTGTGGCCGCCGCCGTGAACGACCCCGACTCCACCACGGCGCAAAACAGCTCGAAACGGTCCAGGCTGACCATGCAAAGGCCCCTTGATTGTCAAAATAATTCGACCAATCTGGCAGTATTGCGGGGCTTATTCAATCATCAGCACCGCCCTACACTGCGCCCATCGTTCTCCAGCGGCGCCCCGTCATGCCTTTTCGCAGCAAAGTCAGCCTGATCTTCCTGATGGGTTTTGCCCTCGACCTGCTCAACCTGTTCGTGCTCAACAGCGCCTACCCCGCCCTGCAGCGCCAGCTCGGCGCCTCGGTCACGCAACTGGGCTGGGTCGGCAACGCCTACATGCTCGGCCTGACCCTGATCATCCCGCTGGGTAACGGGCTGGCGCAGCGCATCGGCGAGCGCGCCACCCTGCTGCTGTCACTGGCCCTGTTCGGCCTGGGCTGTGCCCTGGCAGGCTCGGCCCGGAGCATCGAGGCACTGATCGGCTGGCGCCTGCTGCAGGGCCTGGGTGGCGGCCTGCTGATCCCGGTGGGCCAGGCGCTGGCCTACCGCGCCTGCCCCGCCAGCGAGCGCGCCGGCCTCACCTCGCGGGTGATGATGGTGGCCCTGCTGGTGCCGGCGCTGTCGCCGGCGCTGGGCGGGCTGATGGCCGACCAGGGCGACTGGCGCTGGGTGTTCTTCGCCCTGCTTGCGCCCACCCTGGCGTGCGCCGCGCTGGTGCTGGCCTGGCTGCCCGGCGGTCGGCCCCAGCCCAGCGTACGGCCGGCCCTGGACCTGCGCCTGTTGCGCCAGCCACTGCTGCACACCGCCATGCTCATCTACCTGTGCGTACCGGGCGTGTTCATGGGGATCAACCTGGTGGCGGCGCTGTACCTGCAAGGCACGCTGGGCCTGAGCGCCACTGCCACCGGCGGGCTGATGCTGCCGTGGGCCGCCGGTGCGCTGGCGGCGATCGCCCTGAGCCGGTGGCGCTTCAACGCACTGGGCCCACGCCCGCTGCTGCTGGCCGGCATGGGCATTCAAAGCCTGGCGGTGCTGGCGTTGGCCAGCCCCTGGCTGGTCGCCCACCCCGGTTGGCTGGTGCTGCTGTATGCGCTGCTGGGCCTGGGCAGCAGCCTGTGCAGCAGCACCGCGCAGACGGCGGCGTTCGTGGCGATCCCCGAGGCGGCCATGGGCGCGGCCAGTGCGTTGTGGAGCCTGAACCGGCAGTTGAGTTTCTTTTTCGGGGTGGCGTTGCTCGGCGCAGTGCTCGACTGGCGATTGCCGGAGCCTACAGCCTACGCGCAAGCGCTGGCGCTGGGCGCCGCGCTGACCTTGCTGCCCTTGCCCTGGGTGCTGCGCCTGCCGGGCGCCCGGGCCCTGTTTGTTCAACCTGTGGAGTGAGTGCAATGCCAGAGCGTAATGCGGGGTTTGAAGAGGTGCTGGAGGCGCATGTGCAGATCCGCCAGTGGCTGGCCGGCGAGGCACGGCCGCCGTTGCTGGAGCGCTTTGCCGAGGGGTTCTCGATGTTCACGCTCAAGGGCACGGTGCTCGACAAGGCGCAGCTGGAGGTTTTTTTTGCCCAGGCCTATGGCTCGCGGCCTGGCCTGCGCATCGAGATCGATGAGATGCACGACGTGGCGCCGGGGGTGGTGACCTATCGCGAGCATCAGCAGGATGACAGCGGCCAGACCACGCTGCGCTGGTCGACGGTGGTGTTCGATGGGCAGGGCAAGTGGCTGCATTTGCAGGAGACTGCGGCACTTGCGTAACCCCATCGCGGGTCAAGCCCGCTCCCACAGGGCCTCGCAGTGGGTGTGGGAGCGGGCTCGACCCGCGATGAAGCCGCCGCGGTCAGGCTTTCTTGCGCGAAGGTGCGGCCTTCTTGGCCGGCGCCT
>NZ_DLNW01000043.1:0-2158 GCF_002478435.1 Pseudomonas sp. UBA7500
CCTCCAGCACCTGGTCGCGGAAGCAGTGGCCTTCGCCGAGCAACAGCAGGCTCTTGTCGTTGAGCAGGCTGGCGTCGATGGTCTCTTTCTTCGTCCAGGGATGCTCGCTGGGCATCAGCACGTAGAACGGCTCGTCGTACAGCGGCAGCGTCAGCACGTCGGCTTCATTGAACGGCAGGGCGATGATCACCGCGTCCAGCTCGCCGTTGCGCAGCTTGTCACGCAGGATATGGGTGAAGTTTTCTTCGATGTACAACGGCATCTGCGGGGCAACCCGGTGCAGTTGCGGAATCAGGTGCGGGAACAGGTACGGGCCGACGGTATAGATGGCCCCCACCTTGAGCGGCGCGGTCAGCTGGTTCTTGCCGGCCTGGGCCAGTTCACGGATGCCCTGGGCCTGCTCCAGTACCTTCTGCGCCTGGGCCACGATGCCTTCGCCGACCGGGGTCAAGCGCACCGCGCTCTTGCTGCGCTCGAAGATCAGCACGCCCAGCTCGTCCTCCAGCTTCTTCACGCCCACCGACAGGGTCGGCTGGCTGACGTGGCAACGCTCGGCCGCGTGGCCGAAGTGCTGTTCCTGAGCGAGGGTGACGATGTAGCGCAATTCTGTGAGGGTCATAACGTGCGTCCATGAAGTTGCGAGCCCAGCATAGCGGCTGCAATCGATAGACGCACGTTATCAGACTTGCGTGCGTGTGACAGAAACAAACAACTCAGCGTTTCTTGTCCAGCGAGTACACGAACGGCGCGACCACTTCGATACTGCCGTTGTTGAGCAGTTCCTGAGGCGGCTTGGGCACGGGTTGAGCCTTGCGGATCATTTCCAGGGTTGCCCGGTCCAGTGCCGCGCTGCCTGAACCACCGGCCAGCGAGTACGACAGGATCTTGCCTTCGGCGTCGACCACGAAGCGCAGCCGGTTGATGCCCTGCAGGCCCCGCCGACGCGCGTCTTCCGGGTAGCGCTTGTACTTGCCAAGGTGACGCAACAGGTCGCTCTGCCAGGTCGGCAGGGCATTGCTGTTGGCGGCGATGCTTGGCGCCGGTGCTGCGGATTTCTGCGCCGGAGCGTTGCTTGGCGGGGAATCCACGGTTTCCTGGTCGACCGGCTTGTCCTGCGGCGGCTCCGGTTTTTTCTCCGGTTTCGGAGGCTGGGGCTTGGCCTTGGGCTTGGGCGGTGGCTTGGGTATCGCGATTTTCGGTTTGGGCGCTTCTGCCACCTTGGGCAGTGGTGGCTCCTCGACCGGCGTCGGCGGCTGTGGCGGGGCCNNGGGCCACGACCTTCGGCGGCGGTGGTGGGGCCGGCTCGGGCATCGGCGCCATCTCGATCATCATCGCCGCAGGCGGCAGTTCGATTGCCTGGGGCACCGACCAGTTGAGCATCAGCACCACGGCAACGGCATGCACGGCCAGCACAATCGCCAGGCTGACGCCGTAGCGCGCCAGTTTATGCCGCGTATTGGTCATTTCTTGGCTGCCGTCTCAAGTCCCACCAGGCCGACCTTCAAGTAGCCGGCTGCGCGCAGGGTGTTCATGACTTCCATCAGGTCGCCGTAATCGACGCCCTTGTCAGCCTGGAAGAAGATGGTGGTGTCCTTGTCGCCCTTGGTCTTGGCGTCCAGTACCGCGCCCAGCTGGTCGCGTTGCACCTGATCGTCGCCGACGTACAGGTTCTGGTCGGCCTTGACGCTGAGGAACACCGGCTTCTCCGGCCTGGGCACGGGCTTGGCGGTCGAGGCCGGCAGGTCGACCTTGATGTCGACCGTGGCCAGGGGCGCCGCCACCATGAAGATGATCAGCAGTACCAGCATCACGTCGATGAACGGCGTGACGTTGATTTCGTGGTTCTCGGCGAGATCGTCGCCGCCCTCGTTAAGATGCAGGCCCATGGTTTACCCCACTTTCACCATGTGTGGCGCAGCGGAACGCTCGCCTGGCTGGTGGTCCAGGTCGCGGCTGACCAGCAGCAGCACGTGCGCCGAAGCGTCGGAAACCTGTGCCTTGTAACCGGCGATGGAACGGGCGAAGACGTTGTAGATGACCACTGCGGGGATCGCGGCAACCAGGCCCAGGGCGGTGGCCAGCAGGGCCTCGGCGATACCGGGTGCAACCACCGCGAGGTTGGTGGTCTGGGTCTTGGCGATGCCGATGAAGCTGTTCA
>NZ_DLNW01000043.1:2344-8910 GCF_002478435.1 Pseudomonas sp. UBA7500
TTCTTCAGCAGGGCGATTTCAGAACGCAGGCGGCGCTTGGCGCCCATCAGTTCGAAGCCCTTGGCAATCCAGATGGTCCAGGTGATCAGCGAGGCGATGGCCAGGCCGATCATCACGATCTTCACCACGATGTCGGCGTTCTGGTACATGCCCCATGGCGACAGGTCGTGGGCCATGCCCAGGCTGGTGTCTTCGACCAGCGCTTGGGTGGCGTCGTGGCCTTCGACAGGGGCAGCGCCCGGCGCGGCGGCGGCATCCGCAGGCTCGGCGCCCGGGGCAGCAGGTGCGGCCGGGGTAGTATCGGCAGGGGCAACGGCGGCGGCCGGTGTGGCGTTCTGTGCGACGGGCTCATCGGCCATGGCGGCGGGGGCCAGTACCAGGCTGAACATCAGCGCGGCAATGGCGCGCCAGGCGCGCGACAGGGTTGGCGAAGCGGAAGGTTGAATACGTGTCATGCTGGCCGGACCTGATGAAGAAGAAATGGGTGGTTGTCCTTCCAGGCCTCGAGTCGGGCCGAGAACAAAATTTGGGCGGCCATTATTGCAAGTAATTCTTGTTAACAGAAGATACACAGTATCTTTTTTTGCATATTAACTAGCCGCCTATCGATTTCCACAGATAGGCTGTGGCTTTGTCTGACGGAGTGTGCGGATGTCTTCGCCTTCAGTTCTGATCGTCGGTTGCGGCGATGTGGGTGGCCGTCTGGCCCAGCAATTGCTGGGCCTTGGCTGGTCGGTAAGCGGTTTGCGCAGAAATGTGGCGGCCTTGCCCGCGGGGGTTGCCGGCATCGCGGCAGACCTGGAAAACCCGCAGTGCCCGACCGATTGGCCTTTGGTCGCACCCGACTACCTGGTGTACTGCGTGGCCGCCAGCCAGCATGACGAGGCGGGCTATCAGGCGGCTTATGTACAGGGCCTCAAGCATGTACTGGGCTGGCTGGCCGAGCGTGGCCAGCGACCGCAGCGCCTGCTGTTCGTGTCCAGCAGCAGTGTGTTCGCCCAGCAGGACGGCGAGTGGATCGATGAAACCGCCGCCACCTTGCCGTCAGGTTTCTCGGGGCAGGTCATGCTCCAGGCCGAACAGCTGGCACTGGCCAGCGGCATCCCGGCCAGCATCGTGCGCCTGACCGGTATCTACGGGCCGGGCCGCGAATGGCTGCTCAGCCAGGTGCGCCAGGGGTATCGGGTGACCGAAGAGCCGCCGCTGTACGGCAACCGCATCCATGCCGAGGACGCGGCAGGGCTGCTGGCCTTCCTGCTCAAGGCCGATGCGGCGGGGCGTGCGCTGGAGGACTGCTACATCGGGGTGGACGATGCACCGGCGCCATTGGCCGACGTGGTGGCCTGGTTGCGCGAGTACATGGGCGTCACGCATTGGTCGGAGCAGCAGCGTGTGCGGCGCACCGGCAGCAAGCGCTGCAGCAATGCGCGTGCCCGGGCACTGGGCTGGGTGCCACAGTACCCGAGCTACAAGGAAGGCTACGCGGCGATTCTGGCGGCGCAACCCTGAGGGCTCACCTGATCAGTCGCGCTCGAGCAGCCATTGCCGGGCGCCGGGATACAGCTGCGGCATCTCGTCTGGTTGGGCGCTGTTGAGGGCACGCAGGATTTCCAGCGTCTTGCCATCACGCTTGAAGATCCACGGGTTGCCCTGCTGGTTGCGCTCCAGCCACAGGCTGTCGTACTCGCCGCTCATGCTGGCGCAGTCGCCGGCCAGGCACAGTGCGTAGCGGTCCAGATTGGGCAGGCCCTCGACACTGCCCGTGTCGCCGAAGCGCACGACATTGCCCTGACCAGGGCCCTCGATCACCTTCCAGTCACCCTTCAGGTAGGCGCCGTACAGCGCCTGCTCGAAGGTGGTCCCGGTGCGGGCTTCCATTGGGGCGGGAGAGCTGGCCTTCTGGAAGCTGTGCTGCGGCGCCATCGGGGTGGCGTGCTGCACCAGTTCGTCGCCATCCAGGCTCAACGTCTGTATCTCATTCCCCGGGAATACCACGTCCCGTTGTTTTTCGCCGGCCTTGAGCTGGCCTTCGACGATCTCGAAACCGTTGGTGTAGCTGGCCTGTTCGGCCGCGACGTTGACCTTCCATTCCAGGTTGCCGCCGCTGTCCTGCAGCGCCTTGCGCAGGCTCACGCCTTTGGCGGCAGCATCGATGGCCTGCTGGTTGATCCAGATGCCGTTGTAGTCTTCGGGTTTGTGGCTGGCGCAGCCGCTCAACAGTGCGGCGGCCAGAGCCAGGGCAAGCGCGTGGCGCATGGCGGGGTCCTTCCAGAACAGNNATTACTCGAGGACCAGGATCGCGTCCATTTCAACCTGCGAGCCGCGTGGCAGCGCAGCGACGCCGATGGCGGCGCGGGCAGGGTAGGGCTGTTCGAAGTAGCGGCCCATGACCTCGTTGACCTTGGCGAAGTGGCTCAGGTCGGTCAGGAAGATGTTCAGCTTGACGATGTCCTTGAACGAGCCGCCGGCAGCTTCGGCCACGGCTTTGAGGTTTTCGAACACCTGTACGGTCTGGGCTTCGAAGCCTTCGACCAGCTCCATGGTTTTCGGGTCCAGCGGGATCTGGCCCGACATGTACACGGTATTGCCGGCCTTGATCGCCTGGGAGTAGGTGCCGATGGCCGCTGGGGCCTTGTCGCTGGTGATGACGGTCTTGGTCATGGTGACTCCTTGCAGGGGGAGGGCTACGTGCGCATGCGGGTGATGCGAATCACCCCGGTCAGGGCACGCAGTTTCTTGATCACGCGGGCCAGGTGCACACGGTCGTGCACGCTGACCACCAGCTGGACCACGCTGATGCGGCCATCACGTTCGTCCATGCTGATCTTCTCGATGTTGCCGTCGGCGGCGTTGACGCTGCTGGCCAGCAGGGCAATCAGGCCGCGCTGGTGTTCCAGCTCGACGCGCAGCTCGACATTGAATTCGCCGGTGACATCCTTGGCCCAGGACAGCTGGATGCATTTTTCCGGGTTGTGGCGAATTTCGCTGATGTTGCGGCAGTTCTCCAGGTGCACCACCATGCCCTTGCCCGCCGACAGGTGCCCGACGATCGGGTCGCCCGGAATCGGCGTGCAGCACTTGGCGTAGCTGAGCACCAGGCCCTCGGTGCCGCGAATGGCCAGCGGACCCTCGGGGTTGGGCAACTGCTCGCCTTCGCTGGAGAGCAGGCGGCGCGCCACTACGTAGGCCATGCGGTTGCCAAGGCCGATGTCTTCGAGCAGGTCTTCGATCACTTCGAGGCGATACTCGGCCAGCATGGCCTGGATGCGCTCCTGGGGGATCTTGTCCAGCGCGCTGTCGAAACCGTTGAGCACCTTGTTGAGCAGGCGCTCGCCCAGGTTGATCGATTCGGAGCGGCGCTGCAGCTTCAGGGCATGGCGGATATGGGTGCGCGCCTTGCCGGTGACCACGAAGTTCAGCCAGGCCGGGTTCGGTCGTGCGCCTGGGGCGCTGACGATCTCGACCGTCGAGCCGCTCTGCAGCGGTTCGGACAGCGGTGCCAGGCGGCGGTTGATGCGGCAAGCGATGCAGCTGTTGCCGACGTCGGTATGCACNNACCTCGTCCGGGAACAGGTCGATCTTCACGCTTTCGATGAATTCGAGCGAGTTGCCCGCGCGCTGCTGCATTTCCAGCACGCCCTTGACCCACTGGCGCGCCCGGGCATGGGTGCCCTTGGGCTGCTCGTCGTCACTGGACTTGTACAGCCAGTGCGCCGCGATGCCGTTGTTGGCCATCTCTTCCATCTCGCGGGTGCGGATCTGGATCTCGATGGGCACACCGTGCATGCCGAACAGGGTGGTATGCAGCGACTGGTAGCCGTTGGCCTTGGGGATCGCGATGTAGTCCTTGAAGCGCCCCGGCAGCGGCTTGTAGAGGTTGTGCACGGCGCCGAGCACGCGATAGCAGGTGTCGACCTTGTCGACCACGATGCGGAAGGCGTACACGTCCATGATCTCGTTGAAGGCGCGGCGCTTGCCGCGCATCTTCTTGTAGATGCCGTAGATGTGCTTCTGCCGCCCGCTGACCTCGCCTTCGATACCGTCCACGGCCAGGCAGTGGCTGAGCGATTCCTCGATCTTGTTGACCAGCTCCTTGCGGTTGCCGCGGGCACGCTTGACTGCCTGGTAGATACGCGCCGAGCGCATCGGGTACATGGCCTTGAAGCCCAGGTCCTCGAACTCCACGCGCACAGTGTGCATGCCCAGGCGGTTGGCGATGGGGGCGTAGATCTCGAGGGTTTCCTTGGCGATGCGCCGGCGTTTTTCGCCCGACAGCACTTCCAGGGTGCGCATGTTGTGCAGGCGGTCGGCCAGCTTGACCAGGATCACGCGAATGTCGCGGGCCATGGCCATGGCCATCTTCTGGAAGTTTTCGGCCTGGGCTTCGGCCTTGGTCTCGAAGTTCATCTGGGTCAGCTTGCTGACGCCATCGACCAGTTCGGCGACGGTTTCGCCGAATTGGGAACTGAGGGCTTCCTTGGCGATGCCGGTGTCTTCGATCACGTCATGCAGCATGGCGGCCATCAGGCTCTGATGGTCCATGTGCATGTCGGCAAGAATGCTTGCCACCGCCAGCGGGTGCGTGACGTATGGCTCGCCGCTGCGACGGCGCTGGCCGTCGTGGGCTTGTTCGGCGTAGAAATACGCCCGGCGTACCAGGTTGACCTGGTCGGCGCCGAGGTAGGTCGAGAGGCGATCGGCGAGGGCGTCTATACTCGGCACGATGTTAGCTCCTGCCGAGAAAGTGGGCCCTGCGCCGTACAACGTCGACCAGGCATGGACTTAGACGGCCTCGTTGGCCTCGTCCTCACCGAATGCAGCGAAGACCGGGTCTTCGTGGACGATGTCCTGTTCGGCCATGAATTCTGGGGTGCAGATGCCTTCGGCGATTTCGCGCAGGGCGACGACGGTCGGCTTGTCGTTTTCCCACGCCACTTTCGGCTCTTTGCCGCCGGTGGCCAGTTGGCGGGCACGCTTGGTAGACAGCATGACCAGCTCAAAGCGGTTATCCACGTGTTCTAGACAATCTTCAACGGTTACGCGGGCCATGGTCTTCCTCAGTAGCAAATGCGGTGTTCAGCCCGAATGGGCGAGCGGACTCGATAGTTTAAAAAATCACCAGCCTTTAGGGAAGCGCTGATTTCACGTCGAGACCTGTGTAAGCCGACAATAACCAGTTGTGAGGCTCTAGCACAACTGTCTTGTGGGCGTGGATTCAAATGCTTGGCCGACAAGGTCGGCGCCTGCAGAACTGCGCACCTGCCTCGTGGGAGCCGGCATTGCCGGCGAAGGGGCCCGAAAGTCAGGCCTGGCCCTCCTGGCGCCCCAGCATCCCGCGCAAACGCGGGGTCAATTCGTCGAACAGGGTCTGCACCGAACGCAGCGCACGGCAATCGGGGCGGGTCAGCAGCCACAGCTCGGTGTTGCACCCGGGCAGGGCACCGCTCAACTGTTCCACCCCCGGCAAGGTGTCGGCCATATAGTCGGGCAGGGCGGCCACCCCCAGCCCGGCCGCCACCAGTTGTGCAATCGCCGCGATTCCGCTGCAGCGATAGCGCGGCATCACCCCCGGCAACTGCTGACTGCGCCACACCACTGTGGCGTGGTCCTGCATGGAGTCGTCGGGGGCAATCCAGGGCACGCTGGCCGGGGCCTCGGCCAGCCGCTCGCGGTACTCCTCGCGCCCGCACACCACATACGAGGCCGCCCCCAGGCAGCGCCCCACAAGGTGCTCGGGTGGCGAATTGGTCAGGCGCAGCGCCAGGTCGGCGTCGCGCCGGCTGAGGTTGGCGAAGGTGTTGGAGGTCGCCAGCTCCAGTGACAGGGCCGGGTATGCCGGCATGAAGTCGGCCAGGGCCGGCAGCAGCAGGCTGTGCAGCACCGCATCGGTACAGGTCAGGCGCACCGTGCCGCTGACCACCTGTTCGCCGTGCTCCAGCGCCACCCGCGCCGCATCCAGCGCCTGCTCGGCGCGTTCGGCCTGCTCGGCCAGGGCCTGGGCGGTGCCGGTGGGGATGTAGCCCTTGCGGCTCTTCACGAACAGCGCGGTGCCCAGTGCGGCCTCCATGCGCCGGATCGAGCGGAACACCGTCGACACATCGACCCGCAGCAGGTCTGCAGCCTTGGCCAGGGAGCGTCCGCGTACCAGCGCGAGCACCAGGGAAAGGTCGGCGTGACTGATCTGATATTGCATGGGTGCACTCTTTGCTTGCCTAAATGCCAATGTCTGTTGCGTGGGGGCCATTCTATAGTGAGGCGGCAGTCGTGAATCAACCCGCGACGTTGTCAGAACCTGGAACGACCGTGCAATGCCGCGGCGTTCGGCATTCCCCACGATGGGAACCTTAAAAAGAACAAATGAAACCATCGCCGCTCCCGATAGCGCAGTAACACCTCCTCCATTGCCGCCCGATAAAAAATCAAAGGATGCCTAGCCATGACGTCGGTCTCCCCGTGCGCCATCCCTCTCGACGAGATGGGTGAATTTCTCAAGGCCCACCCTGAGGTGCAATTTGTCGATCTGCTGATTGCAGACATGAACGGCGTGGTGCGTGGCAAGCGCATCG
>NZ_DLNW01000043.1:9108-9353 GCF_002478435.1 Pseudomonas sp. UBA7500
CTCGCCGATCTCGGGCAAACGCCCGCAATCGACCCAGGTGTACCTGATCGATGACCTGGACGAGTATGTTGACTGCCTGCAGGACATGCTCGAAGCGGCCAAGGAGCAAGGTATCCCGGCCGATGCCATCGTCAAGGAAAGCGCCCCGGCGCAGTTCGAGGTCAACCTGCACCACGTGGCTGACGCGATGAAGGCCTGCGACTACGCAGTGCTGCTCAAGCGCCTGATCAAGAACATCGCCTACG
>NZ_DLNW01000012.1:0-3465 GCF_002478435.1 Pseudomonas sp. UBA7500
GGGCGCAGGTGCTGCAGGTGGAGCAGGTGGGCCTGACCGACAACTTCTTCGAGCTGGGCGGGCACTCGCTGCTGGCAACCCAGGTGATGGTGCGGCTGCGCGAAGTGCTGGGCATCGAGGCGGCACTCAAGGACCTGTTCGAATACCCCGAGCTGGGGGAGTTCGTGCGCAGCCTCGAGGAAAAAAACCTTGGAATTGATCCACTTCAGGCGCAATTGGCTAAATCCCTGGAGGCACTCAAACGTCTAACTACGGAGGAACTTGATGAGCTGATTTCTTAAGGGGTATTCCAATGCAGGCGTTGCTCGATTCCGTAAAATCGCTGTCTCCCAAAGAGCGCAAGGCGCTGGCCACGCTGCTCAAGCGTCAAGGCGTGAATCTTTACGGCGTCGCCCCCATCTCCCCGAGGGGAGCGGGGGAGCCTGCAGTGCTCTCGTATGCCCAGCAGCGTCAATGGTTCCTGTGGCAACTGGAGCCCGAAAGCACCGCCTACAACGTTCCGGTCGCCCTGCGTCTGAAGGGCGACCTGGACCTGGAGGCCTTGCGTTCGAGCTTCCAGGCGATGATCGATCGTCACGAGATCCTGCGCACCACTTTCCAGCAGGACGGCGATCATGCCGTTCAACTGATTGCACCGGCTACTGCCTTTTCGTTGCAGGTCCAGGCTCTGGACCACGCACCGGGCGCTGACCTGGAGCCACTGCTCAAGCGTCAGGTAGAGGAGGAAACCCAACGGCCCTTCGATCTCGAAAAGGGGCCGCTGCTGCGCGTGAAGCTGCTGCGTCTGGCTTCGCGCGAGCATGCGCTGGTGCTGACGCTGCACCACAGTATTGCGGATGGTTGGTCGATGCCGATCATCGTCGATGAATTGATCCAGGGTTATGAAGCCAGCCGTAGCGGGCAGTCGGCACAGCGGCCGGCACTGCCGATCCAGTACGCCGATTACGCGATCTGGCAGCGCGACTGGATGGAGGCCGGCGAGCAGGAGCGCCAGCTCGCCTACTGGCAGGCCAGACTGGGCGGCGACCAGCCGGTGCTGGAGCTGCCCACCGATCACCCGCGGCCTGCGGTACAGCGCGATGCCGGTGCCAACCTTGGGCTGGAACTGCCCGGCGAGCTGGCCCAGCGCCTCAAGGTGCTGGCCCAGCAGCAGGGCGTGACCTTGTTCATGCTGTTGCTGGCCAGCTTCCAGTGCCTGCTGCAGCGCTATTCGGGCCAGCACGATATCCGCGTGGGCGTGCCCATCGCCAACCGCAACCGCGCCGAAACCGAGGCCCTGATCGGCTTCTTCGTGAACACCCAGGTGATGAAGGCCGATTTCGACCTGCACACGACCTTCCTGGCGCTGTTGCAACAGGTCAAGCAGGCTGCAATCGAGGCGCAGGCCCATCAGGACCTGCCGTTCGAACAACTGGTGGATGCACTGGAGTCCGAGCGCAGCCTCAGTCACAGCCCGCTGTTCCAGGTGATGTTCAATCACCAGGCCACCTCCCGGCAGCAGACCCGCCTGCTGTCGGACCTGACCGTGGAGGTGCTGGCCTGGGAGGAAAGCAGTGCCCAGTTCGACCTGTCGCTGAACACGGTCGAGCACGCCTCGGGTATCGCGGCGACGCTGACCTATGCCACCGACCTGTTCGAACGCAGTACCATCGAGCGGATGCTGGGGCACTGGCACAACCTGCTGCAGGGTATTGCCGATCAGCCTGAACGACGCATTGCCGAGCTGCCCCTGCTGGACCCCCGGCAGCGTCAGCAGGTGCTGGGCGACTGGAACCGTACCGAGGCGGCATATCCTGTCGATCGTTGCGTGCACCAGCTGGTCGAGGCACAGGTGGCCAGCACCCCGCATGCCACCGCATTGGTGCATGGTGAGCAGGTACTGACCTACCAGCAGCTCAACCGGCGTGCCAACCAGCTGGCGCACAGATTGCGCGAGCTGGGTGTGGGGCCCGAGGTGATGGTGGGGGTGGCGCTTGAGCGCAGCCCCGAGCTGGTGGTGGGTCTGCTGGCGGTGCTCAAGGCAGGGGGGGCCTATGTGCCGCTGGATCCGGAGTACCCGCAGGAACGTCTGGCCTACATGATCAATGACAGTCGGGCCTTGCTGTTGCTGTCGCAGTCGAGCCTGTTGCCACGCCTGCCCGAAGGCCTGCGTGCCCAGGCCGTACTGCTCGACCAACTGGTGCTGGATGACTGCCCCGACGCTGACCTGCCGAACCTGACCGCACCGGGCAACCTGGCCTACAGCATCTATACCTCCGGCTCCACCGGACAGCCCAAGGGCGTCCTGATCGAGCACCGCAATACCGTGGCTTTGATCGCCTGGGCGCAGTCGGTGTACAGCCCCGGTGATCTGCACGGGGTGCTGGCATCCACCTCGGTGTGTTTCGACCTCTCGGTGTGGGAGATTTTCGTCACGCTCTCGTGCGGCGGCTACGCAATTGTGGCCAACAACGCGCTGGAATTGCCCACCCTGGCTGCCCGCGACCAGGTGAGTCTTATCAATACGGTACCTTCGGCAATCAAGGCGCTGCACGATGCCGGGCAGCTGCCTAGCAGCGTGCGCATGATCAACCTGGCCGGCGAGGCGTTGAAGCAGTCGCTGGTCGACCAGTTGTATCAGGCCGGCGGGGTGGAAAAGGTCTACGACCTGTATGGCCCCTCCGAAGACACCACCTACTCGACCTTCACGCTCAGGACAGCGCAGGGCCGCGCCAACATCGGCCGGCCGATCAGCAACAGCCGGGTCTACCTGCTCGACGGTGCGGGCGGCACGGTGCCGGTGGGCGCTGCCGGCGAGCTGTGCCTGGCAGGTGCCGGACTGGCCCGTGGCTATGCCGGGCGCGCCGCACTGACTGCGGAAAAATTCCTGCCCGACCCGTTCGACACCAGCGTGCAGGGTGGCGGGCGGCTGTACCGTACCGGTGACCTGGCGCGCTACCGCGAGGACGGGGTGATCGAGTACGTGGGGCGTATCGATCATCAGGTGAAGATCCGTGGCTTCCGTATCGAGCTGGGCGAGATCGAGGCCAGGTTGCAGGCCCACCCGGCGATCCGAGAGGCAGTAGTGATCGATGTGCCAGCCGCCAGCGGTCGACAACTGGTGGCCTACCTGGTGCTCGACGCGCCTTCGCTGCCCGACGACGAAGCGCAGAAGCGTCTGCGCAACGACCTGCGCGAGCACCTGAAAGCAGCGCTGCCGGACTACATGGTGCCGGCGCACCTGATGTACCTGCAGGCCCTGCCGCTCACCGCCAATGGCAAGCTCGACCGCAAGGCACTGCCCGAGCCCGATGCGAGCCAGTTGCAGCAGGCCTATGTGGCACCGCAGAGCGAGCTCGAACAACGCATCGCGGCGATCTGGGCCGGCGTGCTCAAGCTGGAGAAGGTGGGCCTGACCGACAACTTCTTCGAACTGGGCGGCGACTCGATCATCTCGATCCAGGTGGTCAGCCGCGCGCGCCAGGC
>NZ_DLNW01000030.1:0-3325 GCF_002478435.1 Pseudomonas sp. UBA7500
GCACCGGCGACCTGGCGCGCAATCGCGGCGACGGGGTGATCGAGTACGTGGGGCGCATCGACCATCAGGTGAAGATCCGCGGCTTCCGTATCGAACTGGGCGAGATCGAGGCCAAGTTGCAGGGACACCCGGCGGTACGTGAAGCGGTGGTGCTGGACATCGAAGGACCGAATGGCAAGCAGTTGGCGGCGTACCTGATTGCAAGCGACGAACAGGCTGCACCGGCCGACCGGCTCGCCAGCCTGCGCGAGCACCTCAAGGCCGTGCTGCCGGACTACATGGTGCCGGCACACCTGATGTTCCTGGAGGCCTGGCCGTTGACCGGCAATGGCAAGCTGGACCGCCGTGCGCTGCCCAGGCCCGATGCCAGCCAGTTGCAGCAAGCCTATGTGGCACCGCAGAGCGAGCTCGAGCAACGCATCGCGGCGATCTGGGCGCAGGTGCTCAAGCTTGAGCAGGTGGGCCTGACCGATAACTTCTTCGAGCTGGGCGGCGACTCGATCATCTCGATCCAGGTGGTCAGCCGCGCACGCCAGGCCGGTATCCACTTCACCCCCAAGGCGCTGTTCCAGCACCAGACGGTACAGGGCCTGGCCAGCGTGGCGACGCTCGGCCAGGCGCAGCGCCAGTCGGACCAGGGGCCGGTGACCGGCCAGGCGTTGCTGCTGCCGATTCACCAGTACTTCTTCGATCAGGCAATACCCCAGCGCCATCACTGGAACCAGGCACTGCTGCTCAAGCCGGGCCAGTTGCTGGAGGCCCACAGGCTGCAACAGACCATGCAGGCGCTGATGGCCCATCATGACGCGCTGCGTCTGCGTTATGCCCGGCAGGCCGATGGCCGCTGGTGGGCGCAGTATGGCGCGGTACAGGCAACCCCCGAGGTGGTGTGGGCTGTGCAGCTTGAGACTGCCGATGCCTTGCCGGCGCTGTGCGACAAGGCCCAGCGCAGCCTGAGCCTGGAGCAGGGCGAGCTGCTGCGCGTGGTGCTTGCGACCCTGCCCGATGGCAGCCAGCGCCTGCTGCTGGCGATCCACCACCTGGTGGTGGACGGCGTGTCGTGGCGCATCCTGCTCGAAGACCTGCAGAGCGCCTATACCCAGCTGGCCGCCGGGCAGGTGGTGAGCCTGCCAGCCAAGACCAGTTCGACCCAGGCCTGGGCGCAGCGCCTGCAGGCGCACGCGGCCGACCTGCAAGGTGAACTGGCCTACTGGAGCAGCGAACTGGCGGGCGCCAGCGCCGAGCTGCCGTGCGACAACCCGCAGGGGTCTGTGCAGGCTGTCCACGCCGCCCAGGCACAGACGCGCCTCGATAAGGCCAGTACCCGGCAACTGCTGCAACAGGCCCCGGCGGCCTATCGCACCCAGGTCAACGACCTGCTGCTGACCGCCCTGGCGCGAGTGATCGCGCGCTGGACCGGGCGCGATGAGGTGCTGATCCAGCTTGAAGGCCACGGTCGCGAAGAACTGTTCGACGACATCGACCTGACCCGTACTGTGGGCTGGTTCACCAGCCTGTTCCCGGTCAAGCTGAGCCCCGCCGACAGCCTCGACGGCTCGATCAAGCGCATCAAGGAGCAACTGCGCTCGGTACCCGAGAAGGGCATCGGTTTCGGCGCACTGCGCTACCTGGGCGACGCGAAGGCCCGTGAAGCCCTGGCCGCGTTGCCGGTGCCGCGCATCACCTTCAACTACCTGGGCCAGTTCGACGCCAGCTTTGCCGACGAACAGGGTCAGGGCGGCTTCTTCAGCCCGGCGGGTGAGCCTGCCGGTGACAGCCAGAGCTCCGAAGCACCGCTGGGCAACTGGTTGTCGATCAACGGCCAGGTGTATGGCGGCGAGTTGACGCTGAACTGGAGCTTCAGCCGCGCTATGTTCGCGCCCGCGACCATCGAGGCGTTGGCCCGCGCCTATGCCGAGGAGCTCGAGGCGCTGGTTGCCCATTGCGTGCAGCCAGGCAGCGTTGGCGTGACGCCTTCGGACTTCCCGCTGGCCAGGCTGACCCAGGTGCAGCTGGACAGCCTGCCGATTGCCGCCAGCGAGATCGACGATATCTACCCGCTGTCGCCGATGCAGCAGGGCATGTTGTTCCACACCTTGTACGAACAGGGCGCAGGCAACTACATCAACCAACTGCGGATGAATGTGAAGGGGCTGGACGTGGAACGTTTCAGGAACGCCTGGCAGGCCGCACTGGACCGTCACGATGTGCTGCGCGCCAGTTTCGTGACCGGCTTCGAACAGCCCCTGCAGGTGATTCGCAAGCAGGTCGAAATGCCGTTCGCCGTGCTGGACTGGCGGGCGCAGCCGGCGTTGCACGCCAACCTGGACAGCTGGGCCGAGGCCGACCTGCAGCGCAGCTTCGACCTGCAGGATGCGCCGTTGCTGCGCCTGACGGTGATCCGTACCGACGTCGATCACCATCACCTGATCTACACCAGCCACCACATCCTGATGGACGGCTGGAGCAACTCGCAGCTGCTGGGCGAAGTGTTGCAACGCTATGCCGGCCAGACGCCAGGGCATTCGGCCGGGCGCTACCGCGACTACATCCAGTGGCTGTCCGAGCAGGACAGCTCGCGCACCGAGGCGTTCTGGCAGCAGCAGGTACGTGACCTCACCGAGCCGACGCGCCTGGTGCAGGCGCTGCGCAGCGACAAGGCGCAGTTGGGGCAGGGCCATGCCAACCATTTCCAGTTGCTGGATGTGCAGGCCACCCAGGCATTGGGCGAGTTCGCCCGCCAGCAGCGGGTGACGGTCAACACCCTGGTGCAGGCCGCCTGGCTGTTGCTGCTGCAACGCTACAGCGGACAGGCCTGCGTCAGCTTCGGCGCCACCGTGTCGGGGCGCCCGGCCGAGCTGGACGGGGTGGAGGAGCAACTGGGGCTGTTCATCAATACCCTGCCGGTGGTCGCCAGCCCTTCGCCCGAACAGGCCGTGGGTGCCTGGCTGGAGCAGTTGCAGGCACAGAACCTGTTGCTGCGCGAGCATGAACACAGCCCGCTGTACGAGATCCAGCGTCTGGCAGGCTCGGGCGGCGAGGGGTTGTTCGACACCTTGCTGGTATTCGAGAACTATCCGGTGGCCGAGGCGCTGCAACAAGGCGCGCCGGCCGGCCTGGCGTTCCTGGGTACGCAGAATCACGAGCAGACCAACTTCCCGCTGACGCTGATCATCGGCCTGGGCCGCGAGCTGTCGGTGCAGTATGCCTACGATCAGGCGCGGTTCAGCAGGGCCAGCGTGGAGCAGATCGCCCGGCACTTTGCCAATCTGCTGCAAGGCATTGTGCGCTCGGCGCAGCAACGCATCGCCGAGCTGGCGGTGCT
>NZ_DLNW01000051.1:0-130312 GCF_002478435.1 Pseudomonas sp. UBA7500
GCGGGCTTGACCCGCGACAGGGCCCGGCCAGTCACTCCAACTCAGGCGTGCTGGGCCAGTGCCTGCTGCAACGCCACTCCCGCCCCTTCCAACCCGGAATACTCCGCCGTCACCAGCCACACCGGCACCCCTTCAAGGTAGGCGCTCATGCAGCCCTTGTCGGCAAAACTCGCGGCAAAGCCGCTGCGCAGGAACAGCTCGGCAAAGCGCGGAATCACCCCGCCCACGATGAACACCCCGCCACGCCCGCCCAGGGTCAGCACATTGTTGCCGGCCACCCGCCCCAGAAAACGGCAGAACTGCTCGATCACCTCCAGCGCCACCGGGTCGTCGTGCAACGCCGCGTCGGTGATCTGGGCCGGCGTGCCCAGCGTGGGGGCATGCCCGTCCAGTGCACAGATGGCGTGGTACAGGCGCAGCAGCCCGCCGCCACTGAGCACGGTTTCGGCGCTGACGTGGCCGGTGTCCTGCGCGATCGCCTGGCGAATCGCCGCCTCGCGCGCACTGCCCACCGGCAGGTCGACATGCCCGCCCTCACCCGGCAGCGCCAGCCAGCGCTGCTCGCCAAGGCCAAGCAAGGTCCCGACACCCAGGCCGGTACCCGGCCCGATCACCACCGCCGGACGGGTGGTGTCCGGGGTGCCGGCGCACACATTGCGCACTTCATCCGGCTGCAGGCGGGTCATGCCCAGCGCCATGGCGGTGAAGTCGTTGATCAGCAGCAGGTGCTCGACCTGCAGGTTGGCGCAGAATGCCTTGCGGCTCAGGCGCCAATGGCTGTTGGTGAAACGAAATTCATCGCCGCTGACCGGCCCGGCCACCGCCAGGCACACCGCCGCCACCTCGCCCTTGGCCAGGCCCTGCGCGGCCAGGTACACGCCGATGGCCTGCTCGGGGCTGGTGTAGTCAGCCGTGGGGAACACCTGCACCGCGTGCAGCGCGTTGTCGCGCCACAACGCGAAGCGGGCATTGGTGCCGCCTATGTCACCGACCAGTGCGACCTTCATTTGAAGTTCTCCAGGGCCGAGGTGAAGGCGCTGGCGCCCTGCTCGGCCGAGCTCAGCGCCACGCGCAGGAAGCCGAACAGCTCGCGCCCGCAGCCCAGGTCATTGCCCAGCGGCGCTGCCGGCAGCTCGCGAGCGGCCAGTTCGGCCGGCTCGACGCGCACCTGCAAGGTGCCGGCCACGCCGTCCACGCGCACGATGTCGCCATCGCGCACCCGCGCCAGCGGGCCGCCATCGAACGCTTCCGGGCACACATGAATGGCCGCCGGAATCTTGCCCGAAGCCCCCGACATGCGCCCGTCGGTCACCAACGCGACCTTGAAGCCGCGGTCCTGCAGCACACCCAGGAACGGGGTCATCTTGTGCAGTTCGGGCATGCCGTTGCAGCGCGGGCCCTGGAAGCGCACCACGGCGACGAAATCGCGCTCCAGCTCGCCGGCCTTGAACGCATCGGCCAGTTCCTGCTGATCGTGGAACACCCGCGCCGGGGCTTCGACCACCTGGTGCTCGGCCGCCACCGCAGACACCTTCATCACCCCACGGCCAAGGTTGCCTTGCATCACCCGCAGGCCGCCCTCGGCGGAGAACGGTTTGGCCACCGGACGCAGGATGCTTTCGTCAAGGCTGGCCTCGGGGCCTTCGCGCCATACCAGCCTGCCGTTGTCCAGGAACGGCTCCTGGGTATAACGGCGCAGGCCGGGGCCCGCCACGGTGTTCACGTCTTCGTGCAGCAACCCGGCATCGAGCAGCTCGCGGATCAGGAAGGCCATGCCGCCCGCCGCCTGGAAGTGGTTGATGTCGGCCTTGCCGTTGGGGTACACGTGCGACAGCGTCGGTACCACCTCGGACAGGTCGGCCATGTCCTGCCAGGTCAGCTGGATGCCGGCCGCCTGGGCAATCGCCGGCATGTGCAGGGTATGGTTGGTGGAGCCGCCGGTGGCGTGCAGCGCGACGATGGAGTTGACCAGCGACTTCTCGTCGACGATCTCGCCCAGCGGCATGAAGTTGCCACTGGCCCTGGTCAGGCGCGTGACCTGCTGCGCGGCCTCGACGGTGAGCGCATCGCGCAGCGGCGTGTACGGGTTGACGAACGAGGCACCGGGCAGGTGCAGGCCCATCACTTCCATCAGCAACTGGTTGGTATTGGCCGTGCCGTAGAAGGTGCAGGTACCGGGGCTGTGGTAGGACTTCATTTCCGACTCCAGCAGCTCTTCGCGACTGGCCTTGCCCTCGGCGTAGCGCTGGCGCACGTCGGCCTTTTCCTTGTTGGAGATACCCGAGGGCATCGGCCCGCCCGGCACGAACAGCTGGGGTAGATGGCCAAAGCGCAGCGCCCCCATCAACAGGCCCGGCACGATCTTGTCGCAGATACCCAGCAGCAGCGCCGCGTCGAACATGTTGTGCGACAGCGCAATCGCGGTGGACATGGCGATCACTTCACGGCTGGCGATGCCCAGCTCCATGCCCGGTTCACCCTGGGTGACGCCGTCGCACATGGCCGGCACCCCGCCGGCAAACTGGCCCACCGAGCCGATTTCGCGCAGCGCCTGCTTGATCTGCTGGGGGAAGTGCTCGTAGGGCTGGTGCGCCGAGAGCATGTCGTTGTAGGCCGAGACGATGGCGACGTTGGCCGCGTTCATCATGCGCAGGCTGTGCTTGTCGTCGCTGCCGCAGCCGGCCACGCCATGGGCGAAGTTGGCGCATTGCAGCTTGGCGCGCATCGGGCCGTCGCTGGCCGCCCCGCGAATCAACTGAAGGTAGCGCTCGCGGGTAGGACGGCTACGGGCGATCAGCCGTTCGGTGACCTCAAGAATGCGCGGATGCATGTACTGGACTCCAGGCTAAGGGGCAGCAACCTCTGCGGCGGTTTCCCTTACAAACGATTGCGACCTAGGCTCAAGGCAGGGGCGCGAATGTCGGTGGGTAACGGCTTGGCCGGTCACTCGTTGTAGATTGAACAAAATACTGCCAGCAAAAAGGCTTGTTTTCTATTTTTTTACGAATAATCTTGTAATTCCAACAACAAAATCAGATTCAGGCTCTTTCCGGGGCTCAGACAGTCTGCCAGAGGTAGCTCCATGACATTACGTATCGCAATCAATGGTTTTGGCCGCATCGGCCGCAACATTCTTCGCGCACTGTATACCCAAGGCTACCGTCAGGACCTGCAGGTCGTCGCCATCAACGACCTGGGCGACAGCTCGATCAATGCGCACCTGCTCAAGTACGACAGCGTGCACGGGGCATTCGATGCACAGGTTCACAGCGATGGCGAGAGCATCACGGTCAACGGCGACCGAATTGCCGTCAGCGCGATTCGCAACCCCGCCGAGCTGCCGTGGCAGGCGCTGGGTGTGGACGTGGTGTTCGAATGCACGGGCCTGTTCACCGAGCGCACCCGGGCCGCGGCCCATCTTACTGCCGGGGCACGCAAAGTCATCATCTCGGCCCCCGGCAAGGGCGTGGACGCAACAGTTGTGTACGGGGTCAACCACGACATCCTGCGCCCCTCGCACCAGATCATCTCCAGCGCCTCGTGCACCACCAACTGCCTGGCGCCGGTGGCGCAGGTACTGCACCGCGAACTGGGCATCGAACAGGGCCTGATGACCACCATCCATGCCTACACCAACGACCAGAGCCTGACCGACGTGTACCACAGCGACCCGTACCGGGCGCGGGCGGCCACCCAGTCGATGATCCCGAGCAAGACCGGCGCAGCCGAGGCCGTGGGCCTGGTGTTGCCGGAACTGGCCGGCAAGCTGACCGGCATGGCGGTGCGGGTGCCGGTGATCAACGTTTCGCTGGTGGACCTGACCCTGAATGTGACACGCGAGGCCAGCGTGGAAGAGGTCAATGCACTGATGAAAGAGGCCAGCCAGCACTCGAAGATCCTCGGTTACAACACCCTGCCGCTGGTGTCGTGCGACTTCAACCACAACCCGCTTTCGTCGATCTTCGACGCCAATCACACCAAGGTTGCCGGCAAGATGCTCAAGGTGATGGCCTGGTACGACAACGAATGGGGCTTTTCCAACCGCATGCTGGACAACTGCCTGGCGCTATGGGAGGCGCAATAGTCTCAACCCGCAAGCTTCAGGCGGCAGGCAAGCAGGGGGTAAGCCTGCTTTTCCTCCTGCCGCCTGGCGCAAAAAGCTTGCCGCTGCTTTTCCCCCTTGACCAACAGCATTGATGATAAGCATTATCATTCGCTGAAATCCCGGTCAGGTATCGCTGTGAGTCAGTCCCACTTCAACGCCGTCTTCCTCGCCCAGCGGGTCACCCTGCTACGCACCCTGCAGCGCATGGTCGACAACCCCAGCACCGCCGAAGACCTGCTTCAGGAAACCTACCTGCGCGTCACCCGCGCCCTGGGCGAACGCCCCATCGAGCACCTCGAACCCTTCGTGTTCCAGACCGCCCGCAACCTCGCCCTGGACCACCTGCGCGCCCGCCGCGTGCAAGCCCGCACCCTGCTCGACGATGTGCCCGAGGCGGTGCTGCACAACGTGGCCGCCAGTCACGGCAGCGCCGAGGACGCCACCCACGCGGAGCAGTTGCTGCGCCGCCTGAGCACCTCGCTGGGCGAGCTCAGCGCCCGCCAGCAGCGCATCTTCATCCTCAGCCGATTGCACGGCGCCAGCTATCTGGAAATCGCCGAACAACTGAAGGTGTCCGCCAGCACGGTTCAGAAGGAACTGAAACTGATCATGGCCATCTGTGTAGGCGTAGCCGATCGTCTCAATCGCGATTGAGCCTGCTTGCCTCACATGCCGATACACTTGATCATTACCTGATACACAAGCATGCCAAGGACCCTCCGTGACCGACAGTGCCCCTGACCGCCCTGCGCCGCCAGACCCGGCTGCCTGCGACAGCGCCATGGACCAGGCGCTGGACTGGCTGATACGCCTGCAATGCGCCACGCCCGAAGACACCCGGGCCTTCGAGGCCTGGCTCGAGGCCGACCCGGCCAATGCCCCGGCCTACGTGCAGGCCGAAGCCCTGTGGCACGGCGACAGCGTGCGCGCCGCCGCGCTGCAGCTGCAGCAACGCCAGCGCCCCTCACGCCTGGCCCGCCTGCGCCCGCACTGGAAGCCACTGGCCACCGCCGCGGTGCTGCTGGTGGGTGTGTTCACGGTCGGCAACCTGCCCATGCGCCTGCAGGCCGATCACCTGACCGTGGTCGGCGAGCGCCAGCGCCTGGAACTGCAGGACGGCTCCAAGGTACTGCTCAATACCAATTCGGCGTTCTCCAGCAACATCAACGACCGCCAGCGCATCGCCCGGCTGTACCAGGGCGAAGCCTACTTCCAGGTCCCCGGCGGGCAGCAGCCCTTCGAGCTGCGCGCCGGGCCGTTGCGCGCCAGCGTGCGCGACACCGATTTTGCGGTGCGCTACCTCGACGGCCAGGCAGAGGTGCGGGTGCAGCGCGGCGACGTCGACCTGCTGGGCAACAGCGACCAGCGCATCCGCCTGTCGGCCGGCGACAGCATCAGCCTCGGCCCCAACGGCTTCAGCCAGCGCGAGCGCCTGGACGGGCAAAAGGACCTGGCCTGGATCGAGGGCCGGCTGGTGTTCGAGAACTGCCCCCTGAGCCAGGTGCTGGCCGAGCTGGGGCGCTACTACCCGGGCTGGATCATCAACACCAGCGAGCGCCTGCAGAACGTCGCCGTCACCGGCAACTACCGCCTCGACCAACCCCTCGAAGCGGTGCGCTCGCTGGCCCACATCACCTCCGCACGCCTGCAGGAGTACCCGGCGCTGGTGATTCTGAACTGAATCGGAATCTTTTTTTACGCGATGCCCCGTGGTCACACGTCTCGTTATAGCCAATGCAACTGATTCTTATTTTTGAATCGGCCGCACCTATAACATTCGCGCGACAGGGAGCGCTTTCGATGTCCAGAGGTTTCACTCGCCGGTCTACCGTCTCCACCCGCACAGCGGGCCTGCAACGTTGCACGCTGTCGCTGCTGACCTTGGCCATGCTGGCCGGCGGCGTCTGCAGCCTGCCGGCGCTGGCCGCCGAGCCCGCCCAGGCAGCCAACCCGCGCATGGGTGACTACCGCTTCGCCATTGCCCAGCAGCCGCTGGTGTCGGCGCTCAACGCGTTTACCGCCGTCACCGGCTGGCAGGTGGGGTTGTCCGCCGAGCTGGCCGAAGGTGTCGCCTCGCCAGGCGTGCGCGGCTCGATGCCGCCCGAGCAGGCCCTGCGCCAGATGCTCGCCGGCACCCAGCTGAACTACCGCAAGCTCAGTGCCGGCAATGTGGTGATCGAGCGCGCCGCCTCCAACGCCATCACCCTGCAGCAGGTGACCGTCAGCGCCACCCGTACCGCGCAGGACGTGAACCAGGTGCCAAGCACGGTGAGCGTGCAGACCCGCGAGCAGCTGGACCGCAGCAACGTCAACACCATCAAGGACCTGGTGCGCTACGAGCCAGGCGTCTCGGTCAGCGGCGTCGGCCAGCGCAGCGGCCTCAACGGCTACAACATCCGCGGCATCGATGGCGAGCGCGTACTGACCCAGATCGATGGCGTGTCGATCCCCGACAGCTACTTCTACGGCCCCTACGCCCAGACCCAGCGCAACTACGTCGACCCCGAGATCGTCAAGCGCGTGGAGATCCTGCGCGGCCCGGCCTCGGTGCTGTACGGCAGCAACGCCATCGGCGGCGCGGTCAGCTACTTCACCCTCGACCCGGACGACATCATCAAGCCGGGCAAGGACGTGGGCGCACGCCTCAAGGCCGGCTACAGCTCGGCCGACGAGAGCTGGCTGACCTCGGCCACCGTGGCCGGGCGCGAGGGCGACTTCGACGGCCTGCTGCACCTGAGCCAGCGCAACGGCCACGAGACCGAGTCCTACGGCAGCCACAGCGGCGATGGCCTGGCGCGCACCGAGGCCAACCCGCAGGATGCGCGCACCACCAACGTGCTGGCCAAGCTGGGCTGGAACTACGCCGACGACGCGCGGCTGGGCCTGACCTACGAGCGCTACAAGGATGATCGCGATACCAACGTGCTGAGCGCCGTTGGCGGGCCGTTCATTCCAGGTTTTCCCGCGATGAATTCCTATCGCGCACGCAGCGGCAACGACACCGTCAGCCGCGAGCGTTTCGGCCTCAACCATGAGCTTGCCCTGGACAGCCTGCTGGCCGACAACATGAAGTGGAGCCTGAACTATCAGGTCGGCAAGACCGATCAGCGCACTGACGAGCTGTATGTGGCCGGTGGGCGCGAAGTGGCGCGCGATCGCAAGACACTCTACCAGGACCGCCAATGGATACTCGACGCCCAGTTCGACAAGGCCTTCACCCTGGGCAGCACCGAGCACCTGCTGACCTACGGCACCACACTCAAGCAGCAGAAGGTCACCGGGTCGCGCAGCGGCACCGCCACCTGCCTGAATGCCGGGGGCACTTGCGGCGCCATCGGCGATGCCAGCCCGCGCGACGCCCAGGTCAAGGTCAGCGACTTCCCGGACCCGACCATCAATACCTACAGCCTGTTCGCGCAGGACGAGATCCGCTGGAACGACTGGACCTTCCTGCCGGGTGCGCGCTATGACTACACCCAGCTCAAGCCGCACCTGACCGACGAGTTCCTGGCCACCCTGCCTACCGGGCCGACCACCACCGTCAACGACAAGCAGAAGAACTGGCACCGCGTGTCGCCCAAGTTCGGCGTGACCTATGCCTTCAACGACAACTACACCTGGTACGGCCAGTACGCCGAGGGCTTCCGCACCCCGACGGCCAAGGCACTGTACGGGCGCTTCGAGAACCTGGCCGGCAACTACGTGGTCGAGCCCAACCCCGACCTGGAGCCGGAGAAGAGCAAGGGCTACGAGACCGGCCTGCGCGGCAACTTCGACGCGGGCAACTTCGCCGTCGCGGTGTTCTACAACAAGTACCGCGACTTCATCAACGAAGACGCCCTGGTCAACGGCAAGGACGCGATGGACTTCCGTGCCGAGAACATCAAGCACGCCACCATCAAGGGCGCCGAGTTCAAGGGCCGCCTGAACCTGGACCACTTCGGTGCACCGCAGGGCCTGTATACCCAGGGCTCGGTGGCCTACACCTACGGGCGCAACAATGACACCGGCGAGCCGCTCAACAGCATCAACCCGCTGACCGGCGTGGTTGGCCTGGGCTACGAGCAGGAAAACTACGGCGGCCTGCTGAGCTGGACACTGGTCAAGCGCAAGACCCGTGTCGACGACAACCAGTTCAAGGCGCCCGATGGTGCCAGCAGCCACTTCCGTACCCCCGGCTACGGCGTTCTGGACCTGAGCGGCTTCTACAAGGTGAGCAACGACGTGACGATCAACGCAGGCATCTACAACCTGGCCGACAAGAAATACTGGCAGTGGGATGACGTTCGTGCCTACGACGGTGTCGGCGAGGCATCGGTGACCCAGCCGGCCAACATGGACCGCCTGACCATGCCGGGGCGCAACTTCGCCATCAACCTGGTGTGGGATATCTAGACGCTACGCCGGCAAGGCCGGCTCCCACAGGGAGCTGGCCTGCCGGCGAATGGCCCGCAACCTTTTTTACTATTTCCACGCCCCTCATTCGTCTAGTTACTAACGTCTAGTCACCCGCTCACCATTTCCCAAGGATGCCCCATGACCGCAACCGCCGAACGCCCTGCACTGCGCTCGCAGCGCCTCAACCAGCTCACCCATGCGCCGCACAGCGAGCTCGATGCGCTGGTCAAGTCCCATGCCCCCTTCGACACCCGCGAAAGCTTCGCCCGTTTCGTGGTCGCCCAATACCTGTTCCAGTCCGAACTCCAGGCGCTGTACAACGACCCGCAACTGATCGCCATCGTGCCCGACCTGGCCGAGCGCTGCCGCGCCGAACAGGCCCGCCTCGACCTCGCCGACCTCGACACCGCAGTACCGGCCGCCTTCCCCGGCGCCGTGCATAACCCAAGCCTGGGCGCCGCCATGGGCTGGATATTCGTCTCCGAAGGCTCCAAACTCGGCGCCGCGTTCCTGATCAAGCGCGCCGTCGGCCTGGGCCTGTCGGACAGCTTCGGTGCCCGTCACCTGGGCGAGCCGGCCGGTGGTCGCGCCGAGGGCTGGAAGCAGTTCACCCGCATCCTCGATGGCCTGGAGCTCAGCGCCGAAGAAGAAGCGGCCGCTGAACAAGGCGCCGTGGCTGCGTTCGAACGTTTTACCGAGTTGCTCAAACACGCCTACGCCACCGCGCCCAAGGCCGAGCTGGCCTGATGCGTGCCGGGCCGGCCAGCCGCGTTGGCAGCCGGCCCTCACCTGTGCAGTCAATGGACCCCATGACCCGCCCATCCACCTCCAAGCTGTCCCGCGTGCTGTTCGGCCTGCTTGCCTATGTAAGCCTGGGCATCGGCCTGGTGGCCATCGTGATCCCCGGCCTGCCGACCACCGAGTTCATCCTGCTCGCGGCCTGGGCTGCCACGCGCAGCTCGCCGCGCCTGAGCGCCTGGTTGGAAAACCACCGGTTGTTCGGGCCGATCCTGCACAACTGGCGCAACGGCAAGGTGATTCAGCGCCGGGCCAAGGTCAGCGCCACGCTCAGCATGCTGCTGTGCGCCGGCCTGATGCTGGTGTTCATCGGCCTGCGCTGGCCGGTAGGGCTCGCCATCGGCGGCATGGCCCTGGGCAACCTGTGGATCTGGTCGCGCCCCGAGCGCGTGCCTGCCGCCCCGCATTTGACCAATCAGCCCTGATGGTCTGCAATGGCCCACCAACGGGAGGGCCAACCATGAGTCATGTTCTCAACAGCATCGTCAGCGCCCTGGGGTTAGCCCAGGATGCGCTTGAGCACCTGCACCTGCACACTGCAGGAGCCCTGCCATCGACCTTCGAAGTCACCGAACTGGCCAGTGCCAGCATTGCCGCCACGGGCCTGGCCATTGCCGACCTGCTCGCCTGCCAGACCGGCACGCGCCCCGGGGTGCAGGTGGACCGACGTCTGAGCTCCCTGTGGTTCGCCACCAGCATTCGCCCCCAGGGCTGGAGCCTGCCGCCGCTGTGGGACGCCGTGGCAGGCGATTACCCGACCCGCGATGGCTGGGTCCGCCTGCACACCAATGCCGCGCATCACCGCGCCGCTGCCGAACGGGTGCTGGGAGCGGTACACGACCGCGATCAGATGGCCCGGCGGGTTGCCGAGTGGGAGGCAGAGGCGCTGGAAACTGCCGTGGTGGCTGCGGGCGGATGTGCCGCGCAGATGCGCAGCTGGCAGCAATGGTCGGCGCACCCGCAGGGCATGGCGGTCAATGCCGAGCCGCTGATCGATCGCAAGGCTGGGCCGGCTGGCGTACTCAAGGGCTGGACCGGCACCGCGGCGCAGCCGCTCAAGGGGGTACGCGTGCTGGACCTGACGCGCATTCTTGCCGGGCCCGTTGCCAGCCGCCTGCTGGCGGGGTTCGGTGCCGACGTGTTGCGCATCGATCCGCCGGGCTGGGAGGAACCCTCGGTGGTGGCCGAGGTGACCTTGGGCAAGCGCTGCGCGCGCCTGGACCTGCATGCTGCAGAGGACCGCGCCGTGTTCGAAGGCCTGCTGGCAGGTGCCGATATCCTCCTGCACGGCTACCGCGCCGACGCGCTGGAGCGCCTCGGCTATGGCGCCGAACAACGGCGCAGGCTCAACCCCGGGCTGATCGATGTCAGCCTCAATGCCTATGGCTGGAGCGGCCCGTGGCAGCATCGTCGCGGCTTCGACAGCCTGGTGCAGATGAGCAGCGGGATCGCTCGCGAGGGCATGCGCTGGCGTCAGGGCGAGCGGCCGGTGCCGTTGCCGGTGCAGGCCCTGGACCATGCCACCGGCTACCTGATGGCGGCTGCCGCGATCCGTGCACTGGATAAGCGGCTGCGCAGCGGCTGTGGCGGCTCGGCGCGTCTGTCGCTGGCGCGCACGGCCAAGCTGCTGGTGGACCAGGGCACGGTGATCGAGGACTTGCCGTTGGCCGGCGAAACCGAGGCAGACCTGGCCCCGGCCGTGGAGCAGACGCCGTGGGGGCCGGCCAGGCGCCTGCAGGCGCCGTTGCAGGTGCAAGGCGCGCCGCTGGCATGGGCGCGGGGGGCTTGCGAGCTGGGGTCGGCCGAGCCTCGCTGGTGACCGCCAGAGGCTCTTCGCCNNCGGCAAGGCCGGCCCCTACAGACACCGCCAACCTGTAGGAGCCGGCCTTGCCGGCGAACACCTCGACACCGCTCTAAAGCGTCAACCACCCCGCATACAACGCATACGCCGCCACCCCCGCCCCCACCAGCACCGCCGCGAAAATCAGCTTCTCCCACCCGGTGAACAGCGGCTGCCCCTGCTCGTGCTTGGCGCGGTAGAACAGGATCACCCCCGGCGCGTACAACAGCGCCGACAGCAGCAGGTACTTCAGCCCCCCGGCGTAAAGCAGCCAGATCGCATACACCAGCGCCACCCCGGCCACCAGCAGGTCCTTGCGCCGCGCCCCGGGGTGGCGCTCATAGGTTTCCCCGCGCAGTGCCAGCAGAAACGCATAGGCCGCCGACCACAGGTACGGCACCAGGATCATCGACGACGCCAGGTAGATCAGGCTGGTGTAGGTGCCCGCAGAGAACAGCGTGATCAGCAGGAACAGCTGGATCATGCAGTTGGTCATCCACAGCGCATTGACCGGCACATGGTTGGCATTCTCGCGGGTCAGAAACCGCGGCATGGTCTTGTCGCGGGCGGTGGCGAACAGGATCTCGGCACACAGCAACGCCCACGACAGCAGCGCCCCCAGCAGCGACACCGCCAGCCCCAGGCTGATCAGCAGCCCGCCCCAGGGCCCGACGATATGCTCCATCACCGAGGCCAGTGACGGGTTCTGCAAGCCGGCAAGCTCCGGCTGGGTCATCACCCCCAGCGACAGCACGTTGACCAGCACCAGCAGCGCCAGCACCCCGAGAAAGCCGATCACCGTGGCCTTGCCCACGTCCGAACGCCTTTCGGCACGGGCCGAATACACGCTGGCGCCCTCGATGCCGATGAACACGAACACGGTCACCAGCATCATGTTGCGCACCTGGTCCAGCACCCCGCCGAACTTGGGGTTGCTCAGCCCCCAGATGTCGCGGGTGAAGATATCGGCGCGAAACGCCACCGCCGCGATCACGATGAACATCACCAGCGGCACCACCTTGGCCACGGTGGTCACCAGGTTGATGAACGCCGCCTCCTTGATGCCGCGCAGTACCAGAAAGTGCACCGCCCACAGCAATAGCGAAGCGCAGGCGATGGCGATCGGCGTGTTGCCCTCCCCGAACACCGGAAAGTAGAAGCCCAGGGTGCTGAACAGCAGCACGAAGTAGCCCACGTTGCCCAGCCAGGCGCTGATCCAGTAACCCCAGGCCGACGAAAAGCCCATGTACTCGCCAAACCCGGCCTTGGCATAGGCATATACACCCGAATCGAGCTCGGGCTTGCGGTTGGCCAGGGTCTGGAACACGAACGCCAGCGCCAGCATGCCCACGGCGGTGATGCCCCAGCCGATCAGCACGGCGCCGACATCGGCCCGGGCGGCCATGTTCTGCGGCAGCGAGAAGATACCGCCACCGATCATCGAGCCCACCACCAGCGCGACGAGCGCACCCAAGCGCAGTTTCTGTCCTGGTTCGGACATGCAGTTCCCCTTTTCGTCCCGCGTTGTCATGGTGCTGTTACACACTAGGCCTAAATATAAGCACAGCCCTGACGTTTATAGTGGATTGTCTTCAAAACTATAACCTTCATAACTAGTACGTCTATGCCGAGGCGAACTAAACAGTGAGTTTTGCGTACCCCATCTACTTCATCAAGCAAACAAGATCTTTTCTCGTCAAAAATTTGCTAAACCCGTAAAAGCGACTAGCTTCAAATCTCGCAGCCATTCAGAGCGAATGCTCTAGAAAAAGGCTGGAGGTGCCATTGCACAAGGCTTGCGGGGTGTCGGCGAGGCGCCGGCTGCAGCGCTTCAAGTCCTTCAACAACAATGGAATGTATCAATGAACTGACCTGAATCAGCTCTCGTCACGCTTGCTGGATTTATTCTGGCATCTCTCTTCTCCTGGAATGGAGTTATCCAATGTCAGACACTCCCGGAAAACTACGACTGGGTGCGTTAGTCGCACTTGTAGTGGGTTCCATGATCGGCGGCGGCATCTTCTCGCTGCCGCAGAACATGGCCGCCAGCGCCGATGTCGGCGCCGTGCTGATCGGCTGGGGCATCACCGCCATCGGCATGCTGACCCTGGCCTTCGTGTTCCAGACCCTGGCCAATCGCAAACCTGACCTGGACGGTGGCGTATACGCCTACGCCAAGGCCGGTTTTGGCGACTACATGGGCTTTTCGTCCGCCTGGGGCTACTGGATCAGTGCCTGGCTGGGCAACGTGGGCTACTTCGTACTGCTGTTCAGCACCCTGGGCTACTTCTTCCCGATCTTCGGCGAAGGCAACACCCCGGCGGCGATCATCGGTGCCTCGATCCTGCTGTGGGCAGTGCACTTTCTGGTGCTGCGCGGCATCAAGGAAGCAGCGTTCATCAACCTGGTCACCACCGTGGCCAAGGTCGTGCCACTGGCGCTGTTCATCCTGATTGCCCTGTTCGCGTTCAAGCTGGACATCTTCACCGCCGACATCTGGGGCACGATGAACCCGGATCTGGGCAGCGTGATGAACCAGGTGCGCAACATGATGCTGGTCACCGTGTGGGTGTTCATCGGCATCGAGGGCGCCAGCATCTTCTCGGCCCGCGCCGAAAAACGCTCCGACGTGGGCAAGGCCACCGTGATCGGCTTCATCACCGTGCTGCTGTTCCTGGTACTGGTGAACGTGCTGTCGCTGGGCATCATGACCCAACCGGAACTGGCCAAGCTGCAGAACCCGTCGATGGCCGCAGTGCTGGAGCACGTGGTCGGTCACTGGGGCGCGGTGCTGATCAGCGTCGGCCTGATCGTCTCGCTGCTGGGGGCCCTGCTGTCGTGGGTACTGCTGTGCGCCGAGATCATGTTCGCCGCAGCCAAGGACCACACCATGCCGGAGTTCCTGCGCCGCGAGAACGCCAACCACGTGCCGGCCAACGCCCTGTGGCTGACCAACGCCATGGTGCAGATCTTCCTGGTCATCACGCTGTTCTCGGCCAGTACCTACCTGTCGCTGATCTACCTCGCCACCTCGATGATCCTGGTGCCCTACCTGTGGTCGGCGGCCTATGCGTTCCTGCTGGCACTGCGCAGCGAAACCTATGAACAGGCCCTGGCCGAACGCAAGAAAGACCTGATCATCGGCGGTATCGCACTGCTCTATGCCATCTGGCTGCTGTACGCCGGTGGCGTCAAGTACCTGCTGCTCTCGGCCCTGCTGTATGCCCCTGGCGTGGTGCTGTTCGCCAAGGCCAAGCGCGAGGTGGGCCAACCGATCTTTACCAACGTGGAGAAGCTGATCTTCGCCGCCGTAGTCATTGGCGCCCTGGTGGCGGCCTATGGCCTGTACGACGGCTTCCTGACTCTGTAACCCCCCGTATTCGCAACTTGGAGGAAATGAACCATGTCCACGGAAAAAGCTAAGTACGGCGTACATTCCGAAGCCGGCAAACTGCGCAAAGTGATGGTTTGCTCCCCAGGCCTGGCTCACCAGCGCCTGACCCCGAACAACTGCGACGAACTGCTGTTCGACGACGTACTCTGGGTCGCCCAGGCCAAGCGCGACCACTTCGACTTCGTGACCAAGATGCGCGAGCGCGGCATCGAAGTGCTGGAAATGCACAACCTGCTGACCGACATCGTCGCGATGCCCGAAGCACTGGACTGGATTCTGGAGCGCAAGGTCACCGCCGACTCGGTGGGCCTGGGCCTGATCAACGAAGTGAAATCCTGGCTGCGCAGCCTGGAGCCGCGACACATCGCCGAGTACCTGATCGGCGGCGTCTCGGCCGATGACCTGCCCGACAGCTTCGGTGGCAAGACCATCCAGATGTTCCGCGACTTCCTGGGCCACTCCAGCTTCATCCTGCCGCCGCTGCCCAACACCCAGTTCACCCGCGACACCACCTGCTGGATCTACGGCGGCGTGACGCTGAACCCGATGTACTGGCCGGCGCGTCGCCAGGAGACCCTGCTGACCACCGCCATCTACAAGTTCCACCCGCAGTTCACCAATGCCGATTTCGAGATCTGGTACGGCGACCCGGACAAGGACCACGGCAACTCCACCCTCGAAGGCGGCGACGTGATGCCTATCGGCAACGGCGTGGTACTGATCGGCATGGGCGAACGCACGTCGCGTCAGGCCATCGGCCAACTGGCGCTGAACCTGTTCAAGAACAAGGCCGTGGAACGCGTGATCGTGGCCGGGCTGCCGAAGTCCCGCGCTGCGATGCACCTGGACACCGTGTTCAGCTTCTGCGACCGCGACCTGGTCACGATCTTCCCCGAAGTGGTGAACCAGATCGTCGCCTTCACCCTGCAACCCGACGAAAGCAAGCAGGGCGGCATCGACATCCGCCGCGAAGAAGCCAGCTTCCTCGATGTGGTGGCCAAGGCCCTCAAGCTGCCCAAGCTGCGCGTGGTTGAAACCGGTGGCAACAGCTTCGCCGCCGAACGCGAGCAGTGGGACGACGGCAACAACGTGGTGGCCGTGGAGCCGGGCGTGGTCATCGGCTACGACCGCAACACCTACACCAACACCCTGCTGCGCAAGGCCGGTGTCGAGGTCATCACCATCAGTGCCGGCGAACTGGGCCGCGGACGTGGGGGCGGCCACTGCATGACCTGCCCGATCGTGCGCGACCCAATCGACTACTAAAACGACCATCGTCCGGCCGCGCCCACAAGGCGCCGGCCGGGCCGATCAGCCCTTTGCGTTCTAAAAGAACAGGAGCAACATCATGGCGTTCAACATCCACAACCGCAGCCTGCTGAGCCTGGAACACCACACCCCGCGCGAGCTGCGCTACCTGCTGGACCTGTCCCGTGACCTCAAGCGTGCCAAGTACACCGGCACCGAGCAGCAGCACCTCAAGGGCAACAACATTGCGCTGATTTTCGAGAAGACCTCGACCCGCACCCGTTGCGCCTTCGAAGTGGCCGCCTATGACCAGGGCGCCAACGTCACCTACATCGACCCCAACTCCTCGCAGATCGGCCACAAGGAGAGCATGAAGGACACCGCCCGCGTGCTCGGGCGCATGTACGATGCCATCGAGTACCGTGGCTTCAAGCAGGAAGTGGTCGAGGAACTGGCCAAGTTCGCCGGCGTACCGGTGTTCAACGGCCTCACCGACGAATACCACCCCACCCAGATGATCGCCGACGTGCTGACCATGCGCGAGCATGCCGACAAGCCGATCCACGACATCAGCTACGCCTACCTGGGCGATGCGCGCAACAACATGGGCAACTCGCTGCTGCTGGTCGGCTCCAAGCTGGGCATGGACGTGCGTATCTGTGCGCCCAAGGCCCTGTGGCCGCATGACGACCTGGTGGCACGCTGCAAACAGTACGCAGAGGAAAGCGGTGCCCGCATCACCCTCACCGAAGACCCGAAAGCTGCGGTCAAGGGCGTGGACTTCATCCACACCGACGTGTGGGTATCGATGGGCGAGCCGGTCGAAGCCTGGGGCGAACGCATCAAGCAACTGCTGCCATACCAGGTCAACGCCGAGCTGATGAAGGCCACCGGCAACCCACGCACCAAGTTCATGCACTGCCTGCCGGCGTTCCACAACTCCGACACCAAGGTCGGCAAGCAGATCGCCGAGCAGTACCCGCACCTGGCCAACGGCATCGAAGTGACCGATGACGTGTTCGAGTCGCCGGCCTGCATCGCCTTCGAGCAGGCGGAAAACCGCATGCACACGATCAAGGCGATCCTGGTGTCGACCCTGGCCGACCTGTAACCCCGCCGGGAGCCGGCGCTGCCGGCTCCTGCACCCTAGAAAGGACATCATCATGCGTATCGTTGTTGCATTGGGCGGCAACGCCCTGCTGCGCCGCGGCGAGCCCCTGACCGCCGACAATCAGCGCGCCAACATCCGTATCGCCGCCGAACAGATCGCCAAGATCCACCCCGGCAACGAACTGGTCATCGCCCACGGCAACGGCCCGCAGGTCGGCCTGCTGTCGCTGCAGGCGCAATCCTACAAACCCGACGAAGCCTACCCGCTGGACGTGCTCGGTGCCGAAACCGAAGGCATGATCGGCTACATCATCGAACAGGAGCTGGGCAACCTGCTGGATTTCGAGGTGCCCTTCGCCACCCTGCTGACCCAGGTGGAAGTGGACGCCAACGACCCTGCCTTCAAGGACCCGACCAAGTTCATCGGCCCGGTCTACGGCAAGGAAGAAGCCGAGCGCCTGGCCAAGGAAAAAGGCTGGGTGGTCAAGGCCGACGGCGACAAGTTCCGCCGCGTGGTGGCCAGCCCCAAACCCAAGCGCATCTTCGAGATCCGCCCGATCAAGTGGCTGCTGGAAAAGAGCAGTATCGTGATCTGTGCCGGGGGTGGCGGCATCCCCACCATGTATGGTGAGAACGGCAAGCTGCAGGGCATCGAGGCGGTGATCGACAAGGACCTGTGCTCGTCGCTGCTGGCCGAACAGCTGGACGCCGACCTGCTGGTGATTGCCACGGACGTGAACGCGGCGTATGTCGACTTCAACAAGCCGACCCAGAAAGCCATCGCTCAGGCCCACCCGGACGAACTGGAGCGCCTGGGCTTTGCCGCAGGCTCCATGGGGCCGAAGGTGCAGGCCGCTTGCGACTTTGCCCGGCACACCGGCAAAGTAGCGGTTATCGGCTCGCTGGCCGATATCGAAGACATCGTCAAGGGCACTGCCGGCACTCGGGTGAGTACGTCCAAGCCGGGTATCGACTACCGTTGATGCAGTTGGGCGGATCTGCAGGTCCGCCCGTTTCAACCTTCCAGAGGAGCCGCCATGGCCATATTCGAACCCGGTCATCTGCACATCGAGCGCCATGCGCTGAACAAGGCCGATTACAGCTACAACCTGTGCATCGACTACAAGGTTGAGCAGGATCCCAAGGAAGGCAAAGGCATGAGTTTTCGCATGCATGGCACCATCGAGGACAAGCCGATGGACGAAACCTTCTTCATGCCCAAGGACCAGGCCTTCGACTTCGCGCGGCAGGCCTCGATCATCGCGCAGAAGTACGGCATGCCCAAAACCGCCAGCATCAGCTCGCTGCACAAGATCTACGACATGATGTTCGAGGATGTGCGCGCACAGCTCGATGTGAAATCGGGCGACCCGGTCAAGCCCGAGCACCTAGGCTAGCTCACCACGACCTCATCGCGGGTCAAGCCCGCTCCCACAAAAATCACCTGCGCCTGTGGGAGCGGGCTTGACCCGCGATTCGACCGCACCACGCCCGCCAAGGCATACTTGCCATCCCGGCAAGCCAGAACATCCCCCCATGCGTATCCACGTCAGCTTCATCGACCGCGTCGGCATCACCCAGGAAGTGCTGGCCCTGCTCGGTGCCCGCCACCTCAACCTGGACGCCGTGGAGATGGTGCCGCCCAATGTCTACATCGACGCCCCGACCCTGAGCCCCGACGTGCTCGAAGAGCTGCATGACGCGCTGTTCAACGTGCACGGCGTGCAAAGCGTGAAAGTGGTCGACATCCTCCCCGGCCAGCGCCGCCACCTGCAGCTCGATGCCCTGCTCGCCGCCATGAGCGACCCGGTCCTGGCCCTGGACAGCGCCGGCCATGTGCTGCTGGCCAACCCCGCATTGATCGCCCTGTGCGGCCAGGACCCGGAGGGCCGCTCGGTGGGTGAGCTGTTCGGCGACCCGCAACTGCTCGATGCGCTGATCGAACAGGGTTTCCACCTGCCCCTGCGCGAAGTCACCCTCAACGGCCAGACCCTGCTGCTCGACGCCACCCCGATCACCAACGCCGGCGCCCTGCTGACGCTGTACCAGGCCAACCGCATCGGCGAACGCCTGTCGGCCCTGCACCACGACCATGCCGAAGGCTTCGACGCGCTGCTCGGCGACTCGCCGCCCATCCGTACCCTCAAGGCCCGCGCCCTGCGTGTGGCGGCGCTGGATGCGCCGCTGCTGATCCACGGCGAGACCGGCACCGGCAAGGAACTTGTAGCCCGTGCCTGCCACGCCATCAGCAGCCGCCACAGCGCACCCTTCCTGGCACTGAACTGTGCGGCGCTGCCGGAGAACCTGGCCGAGAGCGAGCTGTTCGGCTACGCCCCCGGTGCCTTCACCGGCGCGCAACGCGGCGGCAAGCCGGGGCTGATGGAGCTGGCCAACCAGGGCACGGTGTTTCTCGATGAAATCGGCGAGATGTCGCCTTACCTTCAGGCCAAGCTGCTGCGGTTTCTGAGCGATGGCAGCTTTCGCCGCGTGGGCGGTGATCGCGAGGTCAAGGTCAACGTGCGCATCCTCAGCGCCACCCACCGCGACCTGGAAAAGATGGTTGCCGAAGGCAGTTTTCGCGAAGACCTGTTCTACCGCCTGAACGTGCTCAATCTGGAAGTGCCGCCGCTGCGCGAGCGTGGCCAGGACATCCTGATGCTGGCGCGTGCCTTCATGCGCCAGGCCTGCACGCAGATCCAGCGTCCGCTGTGCCGGCTGGCGCCGGGCACCTACCCGGCGTTGCTGGGCAACCGCTGGCCGGGCAACGTGCGCCAGTTGCAGAACGTGATCTTTCGCGCTGCGGCCATCTGCGAGAGCAGCCTGGTGGATATTGGTGACCTGGACATTGCCGGCACCTCGGTGGCGCGCCAAAGCGATGGTGAAGTGGCCAGCCTGGAGCAGGCCGTGGAGAACTTCGAGCGTGGCCTGCTGGAAAAGCTCTACGCCACCTACCCCTCCACCCGCCAGTTGGCCAGTCGCTTGCAGACTTCGCACACGGCTATCGCGCATCGGCTGCGCAAGTATGGCATTCCCGGAAAGGAAACCCTTCCGTAGCGAATTCGATACACCGTATCGATTTCGCTACATCGCCCGTTTGCCACTGTAATGCAAGGTTTTGATCCCTCTGCGCTTTTTCAATACTCGACAGGTGTAGCGATTTCGCTACGACCTGGATAACGAGCACCGCTGGCAAATACATAACCAATTGATTTGTAAGCATTTTTTATAAATGGCCACGAACTTGCTAAGGAGATGTCAGTTCCGGGCTGGCCTGATGGTGAGCCCTACCGCACCCCTGAGGAGTTCCCATGAGCGAGTTGCGTTTTACCGAAGATCACGAATGGCTGCGCGCCGAAGCCGACGGCAGCGTCACGGTCGGGATCACCGCCTTTGCCCAGAACGCACTGGGTGACGTGGTCTATGTGCAACTGCCGGAACTGCAAACCTACGAAGCCGGGGCCGAAGCCTCCACCGTCGAATCGGTCAAAGCCGCCAGCGGCGTGTACATGCCGCTGACCGGTGAAGTGGTGGCAGTCAACGAACAGCTGCAGGACAGCCCCGAGCTGGTCAACGAAGACCCGCTGGGCGAAGGCTGGTTCTTCCGCTTCATCCCGGCCGATGCCGGCGCCGTCGCGCAACTGCTCGACCAGGACGCCTACGACCGTCTGATCAAAGCCAACGCCGACGCCTGAGGAAATCACCATGACCATCAACCTCGGCACCGCCAATCAGTTCATCGCCCGTCATATCGGCCCGCGCGACACCGACGAGCAGGCCATGCTCGCCACCCTGGGCTTCGACTCGCTGGAGGCCATGAGCGCCGCCGTGATCCCCGACAGCATCAAGGGCACCAGCGTGCTCGAGCTCGGTGACGGGCAGAGCGAAGCCGATGCCCTGGCCTCGCTCAAGGCCATCGCCGGCAAGAACCAGCTGTTCAAGAGCTTCATCGGCCAGGGCTACTACAACACCCACACCCCGGCACCGATCCTGCGCAACCTGCTGGAAAACCCGGCCTGGTACACCGCCTATACCCCCTATCAGCCCGAGATTTCCCAGGGCCGCCTGGAAGCGCTGCTGAACTTCCAGACCCTGATCAGCGACCTCACCGGCTTGCCGATCGCCAACGCCTCCCTGCTCGACGAAGCCACGGCCGCCGCCGAAGCCATGACGTTCTGCAAGCGCCTGAGCAAGAACAAGGGCAGCCACGCCTTCTTCGCCTCGGTGCATTGCCACCCGCAGACCCTCGACGTGCTGCGCACCCGTGCCGAGCCGCTGGGCATCGAGGTGGTGGTGGGCGACGAGCGCGAGCTGGGCGACGTGAGCGCCTTCTTCGGCGCCCTGCTGCAGTACCCGGCCAGCAACGGCGAGGTGTTCGACTACCGCGAACTGGTGGAGCGCCTGCACGCCGCCAACGCGCTGGTGGCGGTAGCCGCCGACCTGCTGGCGCTGACCCTGCTGACCCCGCCGGGCGAATTCGGCGCCGACGTGGCCATCGGCAGCGCCCAGCGCTTCGGCGTGCCGCTGGGCTTCGGCGGCCCGCATGCGGCGTACTTCTCCACCCGCGATGCGTTCAAGCGCGACATGCCAGGGCGCCTGGTCGGCGTGTCCATCGACCGCTTCGGCAAGACCGCCCTGCGCCTGGCCATGCAGACCCGCGAGCAGCACATCCGCCGCGAGAAGGCCACCAGCAACATCTGCACCGCCCAGGTACTGCTGGCCAACATCGCCAGCATGTACGCCGTGTACCACGGCCCGCAGGGCCTCAAGCAGATCGCCCAGCGCACTCACCAGCTGACCGCGATCCTGGCCAGCGGCCTCAAGGCACTGGGCGTGAACGTGCAGAACGCCGCGTTCTTCGACACCCTGACCCTGGCCACCGGCGGCGCGACTGCCGCGCTGCATGAACAGGCGCGCGCCCGCCAGCTCAACCTGCGCCAGATCGATGCCGACCACCTGGGCCTGTCGCTGGATGAAACCAGCACCCAGGCCGATGTCGAGGCCCTGTGGCAGTTGTTCGCCAATGGCCAGGCCGTACCGGACTTCGCCGCGCTGGCCGCTGCCACGCCAGCACGACTGCCGGCCGCCCTGCTGCGCCAGTCGGCCATCCTCGAACACCCGGTGTTCAACCGCTACCACAGCGAAACCGAACTGATGCGCTACCTGCGCAAGCTGGCCGACAAGGACCTGGCGCTGGACCGCACCATGATCCCGCTGGGCTCGTGCACCATGAAGCTCAACGCCGCCAGCGAAATGATCCCGGTGACCTGGGCCGAGTTCGGCAACCTGCACCCCTTTGCCCCCGCCGAGCAGAGCCAGGGCTACCAGCAACTGACCGACGAGCTGGAGGCCATGCTGTGCGCCGCCACTGGCTATGACGCCGTGTCGTTGCAGCCCAACGCCGGTTCGCAGGGCGAGTACGCCGGCCTGCTGGCGATCCGCGCCTACCACCAGAGCCGGGGCGATGCCCGCCGCGATATCTGCCTGATTCCCTCGTCGGCCCACGGCACCAACCCGGCCACCGCACACATGGCCGGCATGCGCGTGGTGGTCACTGCGTGCGATGCCCGTGGCAACGTCGACATCGACGACCTGCGCGCCAAGGCCATCGAGCACCGCGACCAGTTGGCCGCGCTGATGATCACCTACCCGTCCACCCACGGTGTGTTCGAGGAGGCCATCGGCGAGATCTGCGCGATCATCCACGACAACGGCGGCCAGGTGTACATCGACGGCGCCAACATGAACGCGATGGTCGGCCTGTGCGCCCCGGGCAAGTTCGGCGGCGACGTGTCCCACCTGAACCTGCACAAGACCTTCTGCATCCCCCACGGCGGTGGCGGCCCGGGCGTCGGCCCGATCGGCGTCAAGGCGCACCTGGCGCCGTTCCTGCCGGGCCATGCGCACCTGCACAACCCCCAGGGCGCGGTATGCGCAGCGCCGTTCGGCAGTGCCAGCATCCTGCCGATCACCTGGATGTACATCCGCATGATGGGCGGCGCCGGGCTCAAGCGTGCGTCGCAGATGGCGATCCTGAATGCCAACTACATCGCCCGCCGCCTGGAAGAGCACTATCCTGTGTTGTACACCGGCGGCAATGGCCTGGTGGCGCACGAGTGCATCCTGGACCTGCGCCCGCTCAAGGACAGCAGCGGCATCAGCGTCGACGACGTGGCCAAGCGCCTGATCGACTTCGGCTTCCATGCCCCGACCATGTCGTTCCCGGTGGCCGGCACGTTGATGATCGAGCCGACCGAGAGCGAGGCCAAGGAGGAACTGGACCGCTTCTGCAACGCCATGATCTGTATTCGCGAAGAGATTCGCGCAGTGGAGAACGGCAGCCTGGACAAGGACGACAACCCGCTGAAGAACGCCCCGCACACCGCGGCCGAGCTGGCCGGCGAATGGCCCCACGGCTATAGCCGCCAGCAGGCGGTGTACCCGCTGCCATCGCTGGTGGAGGCCAAGTACTGGCCACCCGTGGGGCGTGTCGACAACGTGTTCGGCGACCGCAACCTGATCTGCGCCTGCCCGTCGATCGAAAGCTATCAGGACGCCTGAGGGCCTCTTCGCCGGCAAGGCCGGCTCCTGCAGAGCCCGCGCGCATCTGTAGGGGCCGGCCTTGCCGGCGAAGCTTTTCAACCTGCACGAGGGTACGACCATGTCACTCAGCGTCTTCGACCTGTTCAAGATCGGCATCGGCCCCTCCAGCTCCCATACCGTCGGGCCGATGCGCGCAGCCGCGCGTTTTGCCGAGGGCCTGCGCCGCGACGACCTGCTGGCCAGTACCGCCAGCGTCAAGGTCGAGCTGTACGGCTCGCTCGGCGCCACCGGCAAGGGCCACGGCAGCGACAAGGCGGTGCTGCTGGGGCTTGAGGGCGAACACCCCGACAGCGTCGACACCGACACCATCGCAGCGCGCCTGCAGGCGATCCGCAGCAGCGGGCAGCTCTACCTGCTGGGCGAGCACGCCATCGAGTTCAACGAAAAACAGCACCTGGCGATGATCCGCAAGCCGCTGGCCTTTCACCCCAACGGCATGATCTTTCGTGCCTTCGACGCCGCCGGCCTGCAGGTACGCAGCCGCGAGTACTACTCGGTGGGCGGCGGTTTCGTGGTCGACGAAGGCGCCGCCGGGGCCGACCGTATCGTCGAGGACAGCACCACACTGCCCTACCCGTTCAAGACGGCCCGGGAACTGCTTGGCCACTGCACCACGCATCACCTGAGCATCAGCCAGGTGATGCTGGCCAACGAATCGGCCTGGCGCCCCGAGGCCGAGACCCGCAGCGGCCTGCTGCACATCTGGCAAGTGATGCAGGACTGCGTGGCTGCCGGCTGTCGCAACGAGGGTATTCTGCCCGGCGGGCTCAAGGTCAAGCGCCGCGCTGCGGCCCTGCACCGCCAGCTGTGCGCCAACCCCGAGGCGAGCCTGCGCGATGCGCTGTCGGTACTCGACTGGGTCAACCTCTATGCCCTGGCGGTCAACGAAGAAAACGCCTCCGGCGGTCGAGTGGTCACCGCACCCACCAATGGCGCTGCCGGCATCGTGCCGGCGGTGCTGCACTACTACATGCGCTTCATCGGGGGTGCCAGCGAAGACGGCGTGGTGCGCTTTCTGCTCACCGCCGCTGCCATCGGCATCCTGTATAAGGAAAACGCCTCGATCTCGGGGGCCGAAGTGGGCTGCCAGGGTGAGGTCGGGGTGGCCTGTTCGATGGCAGCCGGGGCCCTGTGCGAGGTGCTGGGCGGCAGCGTGCAACAGGTCGAGAACGCCGCCGAAATCGGCATGGAACACAACCTGGGCCTGACCTGCGACCCGATTGGCGGGCTGGTCCAGGTGCCCTGCATCGAACGCAATGCCATGGGCTCGGTCAAGGCGATCAACGCGGTGCGCATGGCCTTGCGCGGCGACGGGCAGCACTTCGTCTCGCTCGACAAGGTGATCCGCACCATGCGCCAGACCGGCGCCGACATGAAAAGCAAATACAAGGAGACCGCCCGCGGCGGTCTGGCCGTCAACATCATCGAGTGCTGACAACCTCAAGCCTCTAGAAGGAGTCATCAATGTCCACCGACACACTGCTGCAAACACCGCTTCATGCCCTGCATCTGGAACTGGGCGCGCGCATGGTGCCGTTCGCCGGCTACGACATGCCCGTGCAGTACCCGCTGGGGGTGCTCAAGGAGCACCTGCACACCCGCGAACAGGCCGGCCTGTTCGACGTGTCGCACATGGGCCAGATCCGCCTGGTGGGCGCCGATGCCGCCAAGGCCCTGGAAACCCTGGTGCCGGTCGACATCATCGATTTGCCGGTGGGCATGCAACGTTACGCGATGTTCACCAACGAACAGGGCGGCATCCTCGACGACCTGATGGTGGCCAACCTGGGCAACGACGAACTGTTCCTGGTGGTCAACGCCGCCTGCAAGGACCAGGACCTGGCCCACCTGCGCCAGCACATCGGCACGCTGTGCCAGGTGCAGCCGCTGTTCGAAGAGCGTGCCCTGCTGGCCCTGCAGGGCCCGGCGGCGGTCAAGGTGCTGCAGCGCCTGACCCCCGAGGTGGCGGACATGACCTTCATGCAGTTCAAGCCCGTGGTGTTGCTGGGCGTGGACTGCTACGTGAGCCGTTCGGGCTACACCGGTGAAGACGGCTTCGAGATCAGTGTGCCCAGCGCCAGCGCCGAGGCCCTGGCCCGTCACCTGCTGGCCGAGCCGGAAGTGGCCGCCATCGGCCTGGGCGCGCGCGACTCGCTGCGCCTGGAAGCCGGCCTGTGCCTGTACGGGCATGACATGAATGCCGACACCACGCCGATCGAGGCGAGCCTGCTGTGGGCCATCTCCAAGGTACGCCGCGCCGATGGCTCGCGGGCGGGAGGCTTCCCCGGCGCTGCTGCGATCTTCGCCCAGCAGCACAGCGGCGTGGCGCGCAAGCGCGTCGGCCTGCTGCCGCAGGAGCGCACCCCGGTGCGCGAAGGGGCCGAGATCGTGGATGAGGCCGGCACGGTGGTCGGCAGCATCTGCAGCGGAGGCTTCGGGCCCACGCTGGGCGCGCCAGTGGCGATGGGATATGTGGACCAGGCCCATGCAGCGCTCGATACACCGCTGTGGGCCATCGTGCGCGGCAAACGGGTGGCGATGAAGGTCAGCAAGATGCCGTTCGTTGCCCAGCGCTACTATCGCGGCTGAAACAGCGCAATTGAAACAAGGTGTCATGGCGCGTTCGGGATATTCGTTTTCGAACGCGTTTTACAACTTTCGAACACGCCCGACAGCGGCCCGCAAACAGCCCCGGAAATTTCCCGCCAGGCCCCGTGGTGCGGCGCTCTGCGGGACTTGTTTTTGCAATCGAAATGAGTGTAGATTCACTGCACTGTGTTTGCATGGGTCGCTATGGTTCGTGACCTGGGCAGTAGCGCCGAGTTTTGCTACAACCCGTTCGACGTCTCTTACTTTCCTGCAACCCAGCCCAGTACTCTTTCAATGAAAGAAACTGTTACTAATTCTAAGTTTCAAAGGAAATAAGACAATGTCCCAACGTCAGAGCGGTACCGTCAAGTGGTTTAACGACGAGAAAGGTTTTGGTTTCATCACTCCAGAAAGCGGTCCGGATCTGTTCGTACACTTCCGCGCTATTCAGGGCAACGGCTTCAAGAGCCTGAAAGAAGGCCAGAAAGTGACCTTCGTTGCTGTGCAGGGCCAAAAAGGCATGCAAGCCGACGAAGTTCAAGCCGAAGCCTGATCTTCATCAACGAAAGAGCCCCTGCTGGCAACAGCAGGGGCTTTTTTGTGCGCGCAATTCCGTAGAATGGGCGCTTTGTCACCCGGAGCCTGAGCGCATGCCCAAGCAACTTCTTCAACCACAGGGCGAGTTCCCCGTGGTCGGCCTGGGCCGTCGCCTGGCCGCGATGTTCTATGACTTCCTGTTGTGCACCGCCCTGCTGATGGTGACCACGCTGGTGTACAAGATGGTGCAGATGGCGATCATCGGCGAGACGCGCATGCGCGCCCTGACCGAGGCGGGGGCGCTGGATGGCGATCCATTGCTGTCGACCGTTCTGCTGTTCATGCTGTTCGGCTTCTTCGCCAAGTTCTGGACCCACGGCGGCCAGACCCTTGGCATGCAGGTATGGGGCATCCGCGTGCAGAATGCCGACGGCAGTGCCATCAGCCTGTGGCAGGCACTGCTGCGCTTTGTGGTGTCGATTGCGTCGTGGCTGTGCCTGGGCCTGGGGTTTCTGTGGTCGCTGGTGGACAAGAAAAAACGCGCCTGGCATGACATGTACTCGGAAACCCAGCTGGTGCGGATTCCCAAGCGCAAGAAGTAGAACCGCAGCGCACCGTTCGCCGGCATAGGCAACCAATGAAAAAGCCGACCCTGAGGTCGGCTTTTTGTTGGCCAGGGTAATCGCTACCCCGCCCTGCGTAGCAACCACACCCCCGCCAGCGCACAGATTGCCGCCGGGATCACCACCGCCAGCAGCGGCGGGAAGCCGAACACCTGGCTCGAAGGGCCCAGCAGGTCCTGGGCGATGCGGAACACGAAGCCCACCAGCACCCCGGTGAACACCCGCTGGCCCAGCGTCACCGAACGCAGCGGGCCGAAGATGAACGACACCGCCATCAGTACCAGCGCCGCCGTGACCACCGGTTGCAGCACCTTGGTCCAGAACGCCAGCCAGTAGCGCGCGTTGTTCAGGCCCTGGTCGGAGAGGTAATGAATGTAGTCCCACAGCCCGCTGATCGACAGCGACTCGGGCGCCAGTACCACGGTGCTGAGCAGCTCGGGGGTCAGCGCGACGTCCCAGCGCTCCTCGGCATTGTGGATGACTTCGGTGTGGTCCCCACGGAAGTGCGTGGTGGTCACGTCGGTCAGTTCCCAGTGGCCCTGGGTGTATTGCGCCCTGCGCGCAAAGCTGGAGGTCTGCATGTGACGCTCGTTGTCGAAGCGATAACGCGTCACGCCCAGCAACAGCCCATTGGGCTGCACGGTGTTGATGTGCACGAACTCTTCGCCCTGACGGTGCCACAGGCCGCGCTTGGAGCTTTGCGCCTCACCGCCACCCTGCGCCAGCGAACGGTCGGCCTGGGCCTTGTTCTCGGTCACGGGTGCCAGGTACTCGCCCATCAGCACGCCGATCAGCATCAGTACCAGCATCGGCTTCATGACCGCCCACACGATGCGCCCGATGGACACGCCGGCAGCGCGCATGATGGTCAGTTCGCTGCTGCTGGCCAGGCTGCCCAGGCCGATCAGGCAGCCGATCAGCGCGGCCATCGGCAGCATGTCGTACAGGCGCCGTGGCGCGGTCAGCAGCACGTAGTTGCCCGCGTCCCACAAGGTGTAGGTATCGCTGATGTCGCCCATCTCGTCGATGAAGGCGAACAGCGACGCCAGGCCGAGGATGATCCCCAGCACGGCGAGGATGGCCATGAACACGCTCTGGCCGATGTAGCGATCGAGTTTAGCCACGGGCCACCTCCGCACGACGGCTGGCGCGCTTGAGGCGCAGCGGTTCCCAGAACATCAGGCCCAGGCCGATCAGCAGGAACAGCCCATGCACCGGCCACAGGCCCAGGCCGATCGGCAACTTGCCTTTCTCCAGGGCGCCGCGGGCGGCAATCAGAATCGTCAGGTAAGCCATATACAGAAGGATCGCCGGCAGCAGCTTGAGGAAACGGCCCTGGCGCGGGTTGACCCGCGACAGCGGCACCGCCATCAGGGTCACGATGAACACCAGCAGCGGCAGCGACAGGCGCCACTGCAGTTCGGCACGCTCGCGCAGCCCGGTACTGCCGATCAGTTCGGACGTCGGAATGGCCTCGCGCTCGGTGACTTCCTGGCTGACCTCCGGCTTGGGCAGCAGCACACCGTAGGTGTCGTACTTGATGGCGCGGTAATCGGCCTGGCCCGGGTTGCCGTCGTAGCGGTAGCCGTTTTCAAGGATCAGGTAGCGGTTGCCGTCGGCCTGCACTTCCTGACGGCCCTTTTCGGCCACCAGCACGGAGATGCCACGGTCCTTGCTCTTGTCCTGGGACAGGCGCTTCTCGGAAATGAACACGCCAGCCAGCTTTGAACGGTCATCCGACAGCTGCTCGGTGTAGGTGACCCGCGAACCGTCGCGCAGGTTCTGGAAGCGGCCCGGCACCAGGGTGTCGAACTCGGTCAGCGCATCCTGCTGGTTGATGATCTGCGATACCTGGGTCACGCCCTGGGGCGCCAGGCTCAGGCTCAGCCAGGCCACCAGCACCGCGATCAGTGCCGCCGGCATCAGGGTCATGCCCAGCAGGCGCTGCTGGCTCATGCCGGTTGCCGAGAGCACGGTCATCTCGCTTTCCAGGTACAGCCGGCCGTAGGCCAGCAGGATGCCCAGAAACAGGCCCAGCGGCAGGATCAGTTGCAGAAAGCCCGGCAGGCGGTAGCCCATGATCAGGAACAGTACGCCCGGATCGAGCATGCCCTGGGCCGCCTGGGCCAGGTATTTGATGAAGCGCCCGCTCATGATGATGACCAGCAGCACAGCGCTGACGGCACTCAAGGTCACCAGGACCTCGCGGGACAGATAACGGAAGACGATCAAACCAGACACTCCTGGGTTGTCAGGCTCGGACAGCCGAACAAGGGAAAACGTTGCAACCAAGATAGTCGCCCGCCCGCCAAAGGCGAACCCGGACAAAAGTGCGCGCATTATCCTGTGAATGGCCGTGCCTGTCACTTGGCGCCGTGCAAAGCTTCATCTCGGGGTTGTCAGCGCGCCCGCCGCAGGCTCAAACTGGGCGCTTTCTGACTGGCCCGCCACGGCGCGCCAGGCCGCTTCGAGCGCCTGCACCGCCAGCGCGCACTGACAGTTCATTCGGGGACCCTGACATGGAATTGGTTGTAAAAAGCGTAGCCGCAGCATCCTTGAAAACCGCCACCCTGGTACTGAGCGTGGGTGAAGGCCGCACACTGGGCGCTACCGCCAAGGCCGTGGACGACGCCAGCAACGGCGCCCTGAGCGCAGTGCTCAAGCGCGGCGACCTGGCCGGCAAGGTCGGCCAGACCCTGCTGCTGCAAGGCCTGGCCGGGGTCAAGGCCGAGCGCGTATTGCTGGTGGGGACCGGCAAGGACGCCCTTGCCGACCGCGCCTGGCGCAAGCTGGCGGGCAGCGTGCTCAACGTGCTCAAGGGCCTGGCTGGCAGCGATGCGGTGCTGGCACTGGACGACGTTGCCGTGACCGGCCGCGATGCCAACTACGGCAAGGTACGCCTGCTGGCCGAGAGCCTGCTCGATGGTCAATATGTATTCGATCATTACAAGAGCAAGAAGGCCGAGCCGATCGCCCTGAAGAAGATCACCCTGCTCAGCGACAAGGCCGGCCTGGCCGAGGTGGAGCGCGCCGTCAAGCACGCCACCGCGATCGCCAACGGCATGGGCTTCACCCGCGACCTGGGCAACCTGCCGCCGAACATCTGCCACCCAAGCTACCTGGCCGAACAGGCCAAGGCGCTGGGCAAGGAGTTCAAGGGCCTCAAGGTCGAGGTGCTGGACGAGAAGAAGATCAAGGACCTGGGCATGGGCGCGTTCTACGCCGTGGGCCAGGGCAGCGATCAGCCGCCACGCCTGATCGTGCTCAGCTACCAGGGCGCCGCCAAGAAGAGCGAGAAGCCTTACGTACTGGTGGGCAAGGGCATCACCTTCGACACCGGCGGCATCAGCCTCAAGCCCGGTGCCGGCATGGATGAAATGAAGTACGACATGGGCGGTGCAGCCAGCGTGTTCGGCACCCTGCGTGCCGTGCTCGAACTCAAGCTGCCGATCAACCTGGTGTGTGTACTGGCCTGTGCCGAGAACATGCCCAGCGGTGGCGCCAGCCGTCCGGGCGACATCGTCACCACCATGAGCGGGCAGACCGTCGAAATCCTCAACACCGACGCCGAAGGCCGCCTGGTGCTGTGCGACGCACTGACCTACGTGGAGCGCTTCAAGCCGCAGGCAGTGATCGACATCGCCACCCTGACCGGCGCCTGCATCGTCGCCCTGGGCAGCCATACCTCGGGCCTGATGGGCAACGACGACGAACTGATCGGCCAACTGCTGGACGCCGGCAAGCGTGCCGACGACCGCGCCTGGCAACTGCCGCTGTTCGACGAGTACCAGGAGCAGCTCGACAGCCCGTTCGCCGACATCGCCAACATCGGCGGCCCGAAGGCGGGCAGCATTACCGCCGGCTGCTTCCTGTCGCGCTTTGCCAAGGCCTACCACTGGGCCCACCTGGACATCGCCGGCACGGCCTGGACCAGCGGCGGCAAGGACAAGGGCGCCACTGGCCGCCCGGTACCGCTGCTGACCCAATACCTGCTCGACCGCGCCAACGCCTGAGGCGCCGTCCACCGGCCGCACTGCAAGGCGTAGCCGGTGGGCCACCCCACCATGAGCAAAGTCGACTTCTATATCCTGCCCAGCCCCGCGCCTGCCGCGCGGCTGGATTTCGCCTGCAAGCTGTGCGAAAAGGCCTGGCGCCTTGGGCACCGCGTGTACCTCAACTGCAGCGATGCGGCCCAGCGCGACGAGCTGGATGCGCGGCTGTGGGCGTTCAAGGGCGAGGCCTTCGTGCCCCACAGCGCGCTCGAGGACGACCCGCACGGCGCGGTGGCGCTGGGGGTCGGTGACGACCCGGGCGATCATCAGGACCTGCTGGTCAATCTCGACCTGAAGGTACCCGGTTTTGCCGCACGCTTTGCCCGCATTGCCGAGATCGTGGTGGAGGAGCCGGCCATTCGTGCGGCGGCGCGGGAGAGTTTCCGTTTCTACCGTGAACAGGGCTATGCTCTGCAAGACCACCGTTTACAGCGACTCTGATGATGGACAAACCTGCCCCCATGCCAAAACCTGCGCATTTGCTGGACGATCTGGAGTCGATTCGCCAGTTGCTGGGTGACGATGCCCTGGAACCGCCACTGCTGACCGAAACCGTCGAGGAGCAGATACCGTTGCTGCTCGAGCCGGCCGAACCGGCAGCGCGGGCCCCGGTGGCTGCCGAGCCGGCTGCCGAGCCCGACCCGCAGGCGCGCCGCCAGGACACCCTGCTGCACCTGGACAGCGAACTGCGCGCGGCGGCGCAGTTGATCATGCAGGATGTGATCAAGGACTTTACCCCGCATATCGAGAACGAGATCAAGCGGCGCCTGGATGCCCGCCTGGAGCGGTTGTTGAACTCACGCTCGTAATCAAAAACGGGGGGCGAGCCTTTGGCTCGCTTCGCCGGCAAGGCCGGCTCCTACGTGAAGAATTCCCCACAGTTTTTTGCCCCACTCCCGCACCTCACGCTACGCCCCGGCCCTTATCCCCGCTATACTTCTCGGCTTTCCTGAATAAATGCCATAGGGTCCCGCCGCGCATGGATAAGACCTACCAGCCGCACGCCATTGAAACTTCCTGGTACAACACCTGGGAGTCAGAGAATTATTTCGCCCCGCAAGGCGCGGGCGATTCGTACACCATCATGATCCCGCCGCCGAACGTGACCGGCAGCCTGCACATGGGTCACGGCTTCAACAACGCGATCATGGACGCCCTGATCCGTTTTCGCCGCATGCAGGGTCGCAACACCCTGTGGCAACCAGGCACCGACCACGCCGGCATCGCCACGCAGATGCTGGTGGAGCGTCAACTGGAGGCCAAGGGCCAGAACCGTCACGACCTGGGCCGCGACAAATTCCTCGAGAAAGTCTGGGAATGGAAGGATCAGTCCGGTGGCAACATCAGCCGCCAGATCCGCCGCCTGGGCTCGTCGGTAGACTGGAGCCGCGAGCGCTTCACCATGGACGACGGCCTGTCCGAAGCGGTCAAGGAAGCCTTCGTGCGCCTGCATGAAGATGGCCTGATCTACCGCGGCAAGCGCCTGGTCAACTGGGACACCAAGCTGCACACGGCGATCTCCGACCTCGAAGTGGAAAGCCACGACGAGAAAGGCCATCTGTGGAACCTGCGCTACCCGCTGGCCGACGGTGCCACCACGGCCGACGGCAAGGACCACCTGGTGGTCGCCACCACCCGTCCGGAAACCCTGCTCGGCGACGCCGCCGTGGCCGTCAACCCGAACGACGAGCGCTACCAGGCGCTGATCGGCAAGTTCGTCAAGCTGCCGCTGGTCGGTCGCCTGATCCCGATCATCGCCGATGACTACTGCGACCCCGAATTCGGCACCGGCTGCGTGAAGATCACCCCGGCCCACGACTTCAACGACTACGAAGTCGGCAAGCGCCACAACCTGCCGCTGCTCAACATCTTCGACAAGAACGCTGCGGTGCTGCCGGCAGCCCAGGTGTTCAACCTCGACGGCAGCCTGAACGAAAGCCTGGACGCCAGCCTGCCTGCCGCCTACGCCGGCCTCGACCGCTTCGTGGCGCGCAAGCAGATCGTTGCCGACCTGGATGCCGCAGGCCTGCTGGTCAGCGTCGACGACCACGCCTTGAAAGTGCCCAAGGGCGACCGCTCCGGCACCATCATCGAGCCATGGCTGACCGACCAGTGGTACGTGTCGACCAAGCCGCTGGCCGAGCCTGCGATCGCCGCTGTCGAAGACGGCCGCATCCAGTTCGTGCCCAAGCAGTACGAGAACATGTATTTCTCCTGGATGCGCGACATCCAGGACTGGTGCATCAGCCGCCAGCTGTGGTGGGGCCACCGCATTCCGGCCTGGTACGACGTGTCGGGCAAGGTCTATGTGGGGCGCAGCGAAGAAGAAGTGCGCGCCAAGCACCAGCTGGGCGACGACGTGGTCCTGAACCAGGACAACGACGTGCTCGACACCTGGTTCAGCTCGGGCCTGTGGACATTCTCCACCCTGGGCTGGCCGCAGCAGACCGAATTCCTCAAGACCTTCCACTCCACCGACGTGCTGGTGACCGGTTTCGACATCATCTTCTTCTGGGTTGCCCGGATGATCATGTTGACCATGCACCTGGTGAAGAACGAGGACGGCACCCCGCAGGTGCCGTTCAAGACCGTGTACGTGCATGGTCTGGTTCGTGATGGCCAGGGCCAGAAGATGTCCAAGTCCAAGGGCAACGTGCTCGACCCGCTGGACATCGTCGATGGCATCACCCTGGACGCGCTGCTGGAGAAACGCACCAGCGGTCTGATGCAGCCCAAGCTGGCCGACAAGATCGCCAAGCAGACCAAGGCCGAGTTCCCCGAAGGCATCGCCAGCTACGGCACCGATGCCCTGCGCTTCACCTTCTGCTCGCTGGCGTCCACCGGTCGCGACATCAAGTTCGACATGGGCCGCGTCGAAGGCTATCGCAACTTCTGCAACAAGATCTGGAACGCCGCGCGCTACGTGCTGGACAAGGGCGAGGACTGCGGCCAGAACGGCGAGGCCTACGAGCTGTCGCTGGCCGACCGCTGGATCATCTCGCAGCTGCAGCGCACCGAAGCCGAAGTGACCCGCCAGCTGGACCAGTTCCGCTTCGACCTGGCCGCCCAGGCGCTGTACGAGTTCATCTGGAACCAGTACTGCGACTGGTATCTGGAGCTGTCCAAGCCGGTACTGTGGGACGAGAACGCACCGGTCGAACGCCAGCGCGGCACCCGTCGCACCCTGGTCCGCGTGCTGGAAGTGGCGCTGCGCCTGGCGCACCCGTTCATGCCGTTCATCACCGAGGAAATCTGGCAGCGCCTGGCGCCGCTGGCCGGTATCGAAGGCAAGACCATCATGCTGCAGCCGTGGCCGGTGGCCAACGAAAGCCGCATCGATGAAGCGGCCGAAGGCGATATCGAGTGGCTCAAGGAACTGATGCTGGGCGTGCGCAACATCCGTGGCGAAATGAACATCGGCCCGGGCAAGCCATTGCAGCTGTTCCTCAAGAACGCCAGTGCCGAAGACGTGCGTCGCCTGCAGGAAAACGAAGCACTGCTCAAGAAGCTGGCCAAGATCGAATCCTTCACCGTGCTGGGCGAGCAGGACGAGGCGCCACTGAGCGCCACCGCCCTGGTCGGTGACCTGCAGGTGCTGGTGCCGATGGCCGGGCTGATCGACAAGGATGCCGAGCTGGCGCGTCTGAACAAGGAAATCCAGCGCCTGCAAGGCGAAGTGCAGCGGGTGGGCGGCAAGCTGTCCAACCCGGCGTTCGTCGACAAGGCGCCGCCTGCGGTGATCGACAAGGAGCGCGCCAAGCTGGCCGAGGCCGAACAGGCCCTGGCCAACTTCACCGAGCAGCATGCGCGGATTGCCGCCTTGTAATAGCGCTGATCACAGCGACGCCATCGCGGGTCAAGCCCGCTCCCACCAGGAACTGTGCATGCAGCCCTGTGGGAGCGGGCTTGACCCGCGATGCTTTTCACCGGACACAAACATGACCACACCCAACAAACCCACCCTGCACCCGCGCAACCGCCACCAGGGTCGCTACGACTTCCCGCAACTGATCAAGAGCAGCCCCGAGCTGGGCCGCTTCATGATCACCAACCCCCACGGCAAGCCGAGCATCGATTTCGCCGACCCCGAGGCAGTGCGCGTATTCAACCGCGCCCTGCTCAAGGCCCAGTACGGCATCCAGCACTGGGACATCCCGGCCGACTACCTGTGCCCGCCCATACCCGGCCGCGCCGACTACCTGCATGGCCTGGCCGACCTGCTGGCCACCGACAACGATGGCGAGATTCCGCGGGGTGCGATGATCCAGGCACTGGATGTGGGGGTCGGGGCCAACTGCATCTATCCGCTGCTGGGTCACGTCGACTACCGCTGGCGCTTCCTGGGCTCGGACATCGACCCGGTGGCCCTGGGCGCCGCCAAGGCCATCGTGCAAGCCAACGGGCTGGGCAAGGTCATCAGCCTGCGCCAGCAGGGCAATGCGCGGCAGATCCTCGCCGGCCTGCTAAAGAGCGACGAACGCTTCGACGTCACCCTGTGCAACCCGCCCTTCCACGCCTCGCGTGACGAAGCCACCCGTGGCAGCCAGCGCAAATGGCGGGCGCTGGGCAAGGCCGACCCCAAGCGCAAGCTGCCGGTACTGAACTTTGGGGGGCAGAACAACGAGCTGTGGTGCGAAGGCGGTGAAATCCGCTTTGTCAGCCAGCTGGTGAATGAAAGCGTGGCCCTGGGCCAACAGGTGCTGTGGTTCAGCAGCCTGGTGTCGAAGGCATCGAACCTGCCGGGTATCGAGGCGGCCCTGAACAAGGCCGGCGCAGTAGAGCACCGCGTGCTGGAGATGGGCCAGGGGCAGAAGCAGAGCCGCCTGGTGGCCTGGACCTTCCAGACACCTCAGGCGCGCGCTGCGTGGCGCCAGCTGCGCTGGACGAAACCCGCCCCCTAGGGGCATGCGCAGCACCCACAAAAAAACCGCGCCTGGCTCGCACCGGACGCGGTTTTCAGAAGCTGTTTACAATTACTTGTTTACAGCGTCGGTCAGCACTTTGGCTGGAACGAACTTGACGACTTTCTTGGCAGCGATTTCGATGGCTGCGCCAGTCGAAGGGTTACGACCGGTACGGGCAGGACGCTCGGTGATCTTCAGCTTGCCGATACCCGGCAGGGTGATTTCGCTGCCATTTTCCAGTTGATCAGCAACGATCTGGCCCAGTTGCTCCAGAGCGTTACGCGCGGTGGTTTTCGGCGCGTCGATAGCTTCGGCGATATCGGCGATCAGTTGGTCTTTGGTCAATGCCATGGTGGTGTTCCTTCCCTATCAAATTCAGTTGGTTTGCAGAGTGCAGCGTCAGCCATCGGCCCAGACCCGCGAGTCTTCGGCGGTCCGGGGTATATCCATTGCCAATCGCGTATGTAGATACACAAAAATGCGTTTGGTTCGACGTGACATCAGCGGTCTGCCAGCAATGCGCCACACGCGGTGCGCAAGACCGGGCAAAACTACCACACGAAGCGATAAATATCCGCCTCCCACAGGCCAAATGTTCTGGTTTTTCGGGGGTTTGCAGCAAATTTCGCAAAAAATCGCACAAAAAATGAACAACCCTTGCGTCGACACACATCCATACCCTGCTCAAGCCCCCGGCTGGGTTACACTTGGCCGCTTTGCAGCGCCGTATGTCGCGCCCTATTTTCAGCCGAGAATCCCATGCCGATCCGTCATTGCATCGTCCACCTGATCGACAAGAAACCCGATGGCAGCCCTGCCGTGCTGCACGCACGCGACTCGGAACTGGCCGAGTCGACCGCCATCGAGAACCTGCTGGCCGACCTCAACGACAGCTACAACGCCAAACAGGGCAAAGCCTGGGGCCTGTTCCACGCCGAGTCCGGCGCCCATCCGTTCAGCGGCTGGCTGAAGGAATACCTGGATGAAGGCAAGACCTTCACCGCCTTCAGCCGCGTGGCCGTCGAGCACCTGCAGAAGCTGATGGAAGAGTCGAACCTGTCCACCGGTGGCCACGTACTGTTCGCCCACTACCAGCAAGGCATGACCGACTACCTGGCCATCGCCCTGCTGCACCACAGCGAAGGTGTGGCGGTGAACGCCGACCTGGACGTGACCCCCTCGCGCCACCTGGACCTGGGCCAGCTGCACCTGGCTGCTCGCATCAACATCTCCGAGTGGCAGAACAACAAGCAGTCCAAGCAGTACATCTCGTTCATCAAGGGCAAGAACGGCAAGAAGGTCTCGGAGTACTTCCGCGACTTCATCGGCTGCCAGGAAGGCGTCGACGGCCCGGGAGAGACCCGCACCCTGCTCAAGGCCTTCAGCGACTTCGTCGAGAGCGAGGACCTGCCCGAGGAAGCCGCCCGCGAAAAGACCCAGACCCTGGTCGAGTACGCCACCAGCCAGACCAAGGCAGGCGAGCCAGTGACCCTGAGCGAGCTGTCGGAACTGATCGACGAGGACCGCCCACGGGCCTTCTATGACCATATCCGCAACAAGGACTACGGCCTGTCGCCGGAGATCCCGGCCGACAAGCGCACCCTGAACCAGTTCCGCCGCTTCACCGGCCGCGCCGAGGGCCTGTCGATCAGCTTCGAGGCACACCTGCTGGGCTCGAAGATCGAGTACGACGAAGAGGCCGGCACCCTGATCATCAAGGGCCTGCCCACCCAGCTCACCGATCAGCTCAAGCGTCGCAAGGACTGAGCCCCGTCCAGGAGGCCACCAGTGCCTCCTTGGCCGACTTGCGCAGCTTCTTCACCAGGCGTTCCTGGCGCAGCGCCTCGGCCTTGTCCGGCCAGGCTTCCACATACACCAGCGCCACTGCCGGGCTGGTGCTGAAGTAACGCGCACCGCGGCCGCTCTGATGCGCATTGAAACGGCGCTCGGGGTTGTCGCTGATGCCGCAGTACAACGAACCGTTGGCGGTGCGTACCAGATAGACATACCAGGGTTTGCGAGAGGTGGGGGTTTCGGTCACGGGCATCTGCGTACAGGGGTGAAGGCGACAGCTTACCCCGTCAACGCCCGGCCTGAAATGCGCGCAGGCCTTTTGCCGCCTGTTGGCGAATCTTGCCCTGTACCAGCGGTGTCCAGCCCAGCAGCAGGCCCTTGGTACCCAGCGCCTGGCGAGCCCAGCGCCACAGGTCGAAATGATCGTGATGCTCGACGATCAACCCGTCGCGGATCACGAAACGTGCCTGAATGTCGTTGACCACCACGCGACCGGTCTGGCTGAACAGGTAGGTGGCCACCCAGTGCGCAGTGGCGCTGCGCTCGTCGGCGCGCACGCTGTCGAAGGTCAGGGAGAAATCCTTGGCGCGACTGGCGAGCATGCGCCACATGTCGGCGGCGTCCTTGCCACGCAGGGTACCGAAGGCCGGGTCGCTGAACACCACCTCGGGGCTGTAGCAGGCGACCATGGCCTCGGCGTCGAGGCGCTGGAAGGCCTGGTAGAAACGTGTGATCAGCGCGATGTTGGCGTCGCTCATGGGCGCGGTCCATTACAGGGGAACGGACGTGAACGATAGGCCGAGTGATGGCTGAAAGCTACGGGTATATACGGTGCGAATGATGTGCCCCATCGCAGGTCAGGCCCGCTCCCACAGGTGCAGTGCAGACCCGCGATGGCAGCCACGCGAAGTCAGACCCGTTCGCTGACCACACCCACCTGCAACGCCCGCCCGGCCTTGAGCCCGAAACCGATCGCACCCACGCCCAGCACCGCGAAGATCCAGCCCACCGCGTCCCAGCCACCGGTCACGTCATGCACCAGGCCTACCGCGAACGGCCCCATCGAGGCCAGGGTATAGCCGATGCCCTGGGCCATGCTCGACAGGTTGGCCGCCACATGCGAGTCCTTCGACCGCAACACGATCAGGGTCAGCGCCAGGGCAAAGGTGCCGCCCTGCCCGATACCCAGTACCACCGCCCAACCCCACAGCCCGCCTAACGGGGCATACAGGCAGCCGAACAGGCCGGCCAGGGTCAGCAGCATCACCAGCACGATGGCCAGGCGCTGGTCCTTGCCACGGGTGGCCAGCCACGGCGCGGTCAGGGCACTGGCCAGTTGCACGATCACCGAACCGGACAGCACCAGCCCGGCCTCGGTCGGGCTCAGGCCACGGCCGATCAGAATCGAGGGCAGCCAGCCGAACACGATGTACGCCAGCGACGACTGCAGGCCCATGTACAGGGTCACCTGCCAGGCCAGCGGATCGCGCAGCAGCCCCCTCACCCGATAAGCCACCGCATGCTTGCCATGCCCGTGGCGCGCCTGGGGCAGCCAGAACAGCGCCGCCACCACCGCCGGAATCAGCCAGACACCCAGGCCCAGCGCCCAACTGTCGTCGAAGTGCTGGCTCAACGGCACGGTGGCGCCGGCCGCCAGGGCCGCGCCCAGGCACAGGGCCATGGTGTACACGCCGGTCAGGGCGCCGGCATGCTTGGGGAAGTCGCGCTTGACGATGCCCGGCAGCAGCACGCCAATCACGCCGATGCTGGCCCCGGCCAGGATGCTGCCGGCAAACAGCCCCACACTGCCCAGCGAGCTGCGCAGCAAGATGCCGCACGCCAGCGTGAGCAGAATGCCCAGCACCACCCGCTCGCTGCCGAAGCGACGCGCCAGGATCGGTGCCAGCGGCGCGAACAGGCCCAGGCACAGTACCGGCAGCGTGGTCAGCAGGCCGGCCTGCGAAGCACTCAGCCCCAGGCTGTCGGACACCTGCCCGAGCAACGGCGCCATGCTCGACAGCGCCGGGCGCAGGTTCAGTGCCACCAGTACCAGCCCCAGCAGCAACAGCCACGGGCGCTGCAGCACGGCGGGCGGTTGCAGCTGGGCGTCGTCGGCTTCGGCGTCGATCAGGAGTTCTTCGAGCGGCGGGTTGGGTTTGGGCATGGCTGTCTCTGCGTCAGGCTTCATTGATAAGGGTTCTGCTCAGGGCCTTGGCCCGTTCCGGGTCGCGTTGCTCGACCGCCCGCAGGATTTCGCGGTGCAGGTCGAACACGCCCTGGCAACGCGATTCGCGCATGTTGTGGTGCACGGCGCACGCCACCACGGCGGAGAAGTAGCGGTACAGCTCGCTCAATGCCGGGTTGTGTGCGGCGTCCACCAGGCGCTGGTGAAACACCAGGTCGCAGGCCACGTAGCTGTCGAGGTCGTCGTGAAAGTGCTCGGCGCTGTGCTGCAGGGCTTCATGCAGCCCCTTGAGGTCGTCGTCGGTGCGGCGCAGCGCCGCCAGCCCGATGGCCTCGGCTTCGAGGATGTGCCGGGTTTCGCGGGCCTGCTCGAGGCTGCAACGCGACAGCACCTGCACGGTGGCCAGCGGGTCGACATTGGCGCGCAGGTAGGTGCCGTCGCCCTGGCGCACTTCGACCAGGCCGCTGAAGGCGAGCACGCGCATCGCTTCACGCACGGTATTGCGGCTGATGCCCAGTTCCAGGGCCAGTTCGGGCTCGGTGGGCAGGCGCTGGCCGACGGCCCAGGCGCCATCGGCGACGCGCTGGCGCAGTTGTTCGACGGCCTGCTCGACAAGGGAGCGTTTGATGAGTTGAGTCATTGACGTGCTTACATCCAATCATCGGACGAATCTGAGGAGCGGAGAATAGCCTGTCGGGCCACGTCGATGCAATCGCCAGCTAGGCCGGCTCCCGCAGGAGCCCGCCTAGCTGGCGATTGCAAGGCGCGATCAGTTCAAGGCGTCAAGCAGCGCCTGGTTCTGCTCGGGCGTACCGATGCTGATACGCAGGAACTGCACGATGCGCTGCTGCTTGAAGTGGCGCACGATCACGCCCTGCTCGCGCAACTTGGCCGCCAGCGCAGCGGCATCCTGGTCGGGGTGACGGGCAAAGATGAAGTTGGCCGCCGACGGCAGCACCTGGAAACCGCGGTCGGTCAACTGCGCCACCAGCTGCTCCCGGCTGTCGATCACCTGGCGGCAGGTCTGTTCGAAATACGCCTGGTCCTCGAACGCCGCCGCCGCGCCGACGATGGCCAGGCGATCCAGCGGATAGGAGTTGAAGCTGTTCTTGATGCGCTCCAGCGCCTCGATCAGGTCCGGGTGGCCGACCGCCAGCCCGACCCGCAGGCCGGCCAGGGAACGCGACTTGGACAAGGTCTGGGTCACCAGCAGGTTCGGGTAGCGGTCCACCAGGCTGATGGCGGTCTGGCCGCCGAAGTCGATGTAGGCTTCGTCGACCACCACCACCGAATCCGGGTTGGCCTGCAGCATCTGCTCGACTGCCTCCAGCGCCAGCAGGCAGCCAGTGGGTGCGTTCGGGTTGGGGAAGATGATGCCGCCGTTGGCGCGCTGGTAATCCTCGACACGAACCTGGAACTGCTCGTCCAGCGCTACCGCCTCATACGGGATGCCGTACAGGCCGCAGTACACCGGGTAGAAGCTGTAGCTGATGTCGGGGAACAGCAGCGGCGCATCGTGCTGGAACAGGCCGTGGAAAATGTGCGCGAGCACTTCGTCCGAACCGTTGCCCAGGAACACCTGGCTGGCCTGCACGCCGTAGTAACTGGCCACCGCCTGCTTAAGCCGGTCGCCATTGGGGTCCGGGTACAGGCGCAGGTTGTCGTTGAGCTCGCCGCGCATGGCCTCCAGCGCCTTTGGCGAAGGGCCATAGGGGTTTTCGTTGGTGTTGAGCTTGACCAGCTTGCTCAGCTTGGGCTGCTCGCCCGGCACGTAAGGCACCAGGTCCTTGACGAAGGGGCTCCAGAATTTGCTCATGCTCAGTTGCCCTCTTTATCGACAGGGGTGTGATCGCCAAGGATGCGGTATTCGGCGCTGCGTGCGTGCGCGCTCAGGGATTCGCCACGAGCCAGCACCGACGCGGTGCGACCCAGGTCCGAAGCGCCCTGCTCGGAACAGAAGATGATCGAGGAACGCTTCTGGAAGTCGTACACCCCCAGCGGCGAGGAGAACCGTGCGGTGCCGGAGGTAGGCAGCACGTGGTTGGGGCCAGCGCAGTAGTCGCCCAGCGCTTCGCTGGTGTGGCGGCCCATGAAGATCGCACCGGCATGGCGGATCTGCGGCAACCAGGCCTGCGGGTCGGCCACCGACAACTCCAGGTGCTCGGGGGCGATGCGGTTGGCCACCTCGATGGCCTGCTGCATGTCGCGCACGTGGATCAGTGCGCCACGGCCATTGATGGAGGTCTGGATGATCTCGGCGCGGTCCATGCCCGGCAGCAGCTTGTCGATGCTTGCGACCACGCGGTCGAGGAAGTCGGCGTCGGGGCTGACCAGAATCGCCTGGGCGTCTTCGTCATGCTCGGCCTGGGAGAACAGGTCCATGGCGATCCAGTCCGGGTCGGTCTGGCCGTCGCACACCACGAGGATCTCCGACGGGCCGGCAATCATGTCGATGCCCACCTGGCCGAACACATGGCGCTTGGCGGTGGCCACGTAGATGTTGCCCGGGCCGACCACCTTGTCTACCTGCGGCACGCTCTCGGTGCCGTAGGCCAGTGCGGCAACCGCCTGGGCGCCACCGATGGTGAACACCCGATCGACCCCGGCGATGCACGCCGCAGCCAGCACCAGCTCGTTGATTTCACCACGCGGGGTGGGTACCACCATGACCACTTCGGACACCCCGGCAACCTTGGCCGGAATCGCGTTCATCAGTACCGACGAAGGGTACGACGCCTTGCCACCCGGTACGTACAGCCCGGCGCGGTCCAGCGGCGTGACCTTCTGGCCCAGCACGGTGCCGTCGGCCTCGGTGTAGGTCCAGGAGTCCTGCTTCTGCCTTTCGTGGTAGCTGCGCACCCGGCGGGCGGCGGTTTCCAGCGCCTCGCGCTGCGCCGGGGTAATGCGGCTCAGGGCCAGCTCCAGGCGCTCGCGCCCCAGGATCAGGTCATCGATGGAGGTGGCCTGGACGCCGTCGAAACGCTGGGTGAATTCCACCAGCGCCGCGTCGCCGCGCTCGCGCACGGCCTTGATGATGTCCAGCACCCGCTGGTTGACCGCATCGTCAGACACGCTTTCCCAGCTCAGCAGATGATCCAGATGTCGGGCGAAATCCGGGTCAGCAGCGTTGAGTCGGCGAATTGCAGTGGACGTGGTCATGGCTAAGGCCTCGGTAAATGGCGGATGCTCAGGCGCCCTAAGCTACCAGTCCATCCGCGCGGGCACCCGAGAAAATTGGCTATGACGCGGATAGACGGGCGCGACAGCGAAGGTCGCGCGCAGGGGTCAGCCGCGGTGTCGCGATTCCACGGCCAGACGCAAGGCGTCGATCAGGCTCTGGATGCGTGCGTGCTGCATCTTCATCGAGGCCTTGTTGACCACCAGCCGGGAGCTGATGGTGGCGATCAGTTCCTGGGGTTCCAGGCCGTTGGCACGCAGGGTGTTGCCGGTGTCGACCACGTCGATGATCTTGTCGGCCAGGTTGATCAGCGGTGCCAGCTCCATCGAGCCGTACAGCTTGATGATGTCGACCTGACGGCCCTGCTCGGCGTAGTAGCGCTTGGCGACGTTGACGAACTTGGTGGCCACGCGCAGGCGCCCCTTGGGTTCGGCAGCGCCGATGGCACCGGCGGTCATCAGCTTGCATTGGGCAATCTGCAGGTCCAGCGGCTCGTACAGGCCCTGGCCGCCGTACTCCATCAGCACGTCCTTGCCGGCCACGCCCAGGTCGGCGGCGCCATGCTCGACGTAGGTCGGCACGTCGGTGGCACGCACGATCAGCAGGCGCACATCGTCCTGGGTGGTCGGGATGATCAGCTTGCGGCTTTTGTCCGGATTCTCGGTAGGCACGATGCCCGCCTCTGCCAGCAATGGCAGGGTGTCGTCGAGAATACGGCCCTTGGACAGCGCGATGGTCAACATGGGAAACGTCAATCCTTAAGCGGCTTTAGCCGCCGGACCCGTGCAGGCGCCCGACGGCAATCGATTCTTGTGGCGCGTCCCTGCGCCGAGTGCAGGGCTAGCCCGGTACGCGACGGATCTTCGCGCCCAGCATCTGCAGTTTCTCTTCGATGCACTCGTAGCCACGGTCTATGTGGTAGATGCGATCGATCAGGGTGTCGCCCTCGGCGACCAGCGCCGAAATGACCAGGCTGGCCGAAGCCCGCAGGTCGGTGGCCATGACCGGAGCGCCCTTGAGGGTCTTGGTGCCGGTGACGATGGCCGTGTTGCCTTCGACCTGGATCTGCGCGCCCATGCGGTGCATCTCGTACACGTGCATGAAGCGGTTTTCGAAGATCGTCTCGATCACCGCGCCGGTGCCTTCGGCAATGGCGTTGAGGGAGATGAACTGAGCCTGCATGTCGGTAGGGAACGCCGGGTACGGGGCGGTGCGCAGGTTCACGGCTTTCGGCCGCTTGCCGTGCATGTCCAGCTCGATCCAGTCTTCACCGGTGGTGATTTCGGCACCGGCTTCCTTGAGCTTCTCCAGTACCGCCTCGAGGATGGTCGGATCGGTGTCCTTGACCTTGACGCGACCGCCGGTCACGGCAGCGGCTACCAGGTAGGTGCCGGTCTCGATACGGTCGGGCATCACGCGGTATACCGCCGAACCCAGGCGCTCGACGCCGTCGATGGTGATGGTGTCGGTACCGGCACCCTGCACCTTGGCGCCCATGGCGTTGAGGAAGTTGGCCAGGTCGACCACTTCCGGCTCGCGCGCGGCGTTCTGCAGCACGCTGCGGCCCTTGGCCAGGGCAGCGGCCATCATGATGTTCTCGGTACCGGTCACGCTGACGGTGTCGAAGAAGAAGTGCGCACCGCGCAGGCCGCCTTCAGGCGCCTTGGCCTTGATGTAGCCGCCTTCGACTTCGATCTTCGCGCCCATCGCCTCGAGGCCGCGGATGTGCAGGTCGACCGGGCGCGAGCCAATGGCGCAGCCGCCAGGCAGGGCCACTTCGGCCTCGCCGAAACGGGCGACCATCGGGCCCAGCACCAGGATCGAGGCGCGCATGGTCTTCACCAGCTCATACGGCGCGACCAGGGTCTTGATGGTGCGTGGGTCGATCTCCACCGCGAGCTTCTCGTCGATCACAGGCTCGATGCCCATGCGACCGAACAGCTCGATCATGGTGGTGATGTCGTGCAGGTGCGGCAGGTTGCCGACGGTGACCGGGCCGTCGCACAGCAGGGTGGCCGCCAGAATCGGCAGCGCTGCGTTCTTTGCGCCGGAAATGCGGATTTCGCCATCGAGACGAACGCCGCCAGTGATAATCAGTTTGTCCATTGGAATCTCGCCGCCAAGTTGGCTCAGGTGCGCTCAGCCCAGGCTGCGCTGCTGAAAAATTTCATGGTTACCGCATGGATGCTGCCATCGGTGATCCACGGGTTCAGGTGAGCATAGATCTGCTGCTGACGCTTGACCGGGCTCAGGGCCGCCAATTCGTCACTGATTACGTTCAGCTGGAAGTTGCAGCCTTCGCCTTCAACTTCGACCCGGGTTCCCGGCAACTTTTCTTCAAGGAAGTTCTTAACTTCTACGGCCTGCATGCTCAACCTCAATCGGCGCCCTGTGCGCGCGGGTCGGCCATCATACAAAAAAGCCCCTCGCCTGCGAACCCCGTAAACGAGGACTCTGACAGAGGGGCCCGTCGCGCACCCGTATTTATTGACCGGCCAGCAGCTCGCCGAGCCCGTACACCTGAGCGATTTCGTGCATGCCATGGGGCATGCCGCGCACCTCGATGGTCTTGCCCGCCGCCTGCCCGTCACGGGTGAAGGCCAGCAGCAGGGACAGACCCACGCTGCTGGAAAGCTCCACCGCCGAACAGTCCAGCACCAGCGAAGGCTCGCGACTGGCAGCAATCAGGGCCCTGCCCTGCTTGCGCAGCACCGGGCCGGTGCGGTAATCCAGCACACCGGACAGGCTCAGCACGCCGGGTGCGGCAAGGGTGACTGCCGCACTCATTGGGCCTGCTTCTCGGCCGCTTGCTCGGTGGTTTCCTTGGCCTTGGCCACTTCGCCGGCCCAGCCGTCGATGGTCTTGTCCAGGTCGTTGCCGTTGCGCTGCATGGCGTCGGCGAACTGGTCACGGAACAGCTTGCCGATGTTGATGCCGTTGACGATAACGTTACGCACCTTCCACTCGCCATTGAGCTTGGTCAGGGTGTAGGAAACCGGGTAGACGGCGCCGTTGTTGCCCTTGACCGTCATGTCGACGCTGGCACGGTCGTCGCCGTCCTTCTTCTCGGCGCCCACGGTGATGCCCTGGTTGTTGTATTCCAGCAGGGCGTTGCCATAGAACTGCATCAGGCTGCGCTTGAAGTTTTCCTGGAAGCGCTGCATCTGGGCCGGGGTAGCCTTGCGCGAGTACTTGACCGTCATGATGCTGCGGGAGATGCCATCGGCATCCACCACCGGTCCCAGGTTGGCGTTGAGCGCATCGTAGAACGCGCTGGGGTTGGCCTTGTACTGCTCCTTGTTCGCCTTGAGGTCGGACAGCAGTTGCGTGGTGGTGGTCTGGATCACTTCTTTGGGCGATTGCGTGGCCGCAACGGCCATCAACGGCAGGCTCGCCAGCAATACCAACAGGCCGCGTCGCAGGATGGAAATCATGGAAACTCCTTATTTAGCTTCTTTGCCAACGGTATTGAGCAAAAACTTGCCAATCAGATCTTCCAGTACCAGCGCCGACTGGGTGTCATGGATGGTTCCACCTTCCTTGAGCACCGCTTCCTCACCGCCCACGCTGATGCCGATGTACTTCTCGCCGAGCAACCCGGCGGTCAGGATCGAGGCGGTGGAATCGGTCGGCAGGTTGTCGACGCGTTTTTCCAGCTGCAACGTCACCCGACCGGTATAGGTATCGCGGTCCAGATCGATGGCCGTGACCTTGCCGATGGTTACACCGGCCATGGTCACTTTAGCTCTGACAGTCAAACCGGCGATATTGTCGAAGTAGGCGTAAAGTTTATAGGTATCGCTGCTCGGGCTGGCGGACAGGCCGCTGACGCGCAGGGCCAGCAGAAGCAGTGCCAGGATCCCGGCCAGGAGGAACAGGCCGACACCGATTTCCAGGGTGCGGTTTTGCATCAGAAATCTCCAAACATCAAGGCGGTCAGAATAAAGTCCAGACCCAGGACTGCCAGCGAGGCATAGACCACGGTCTTGGTAGTGGCACGGCTGATCCCCTCTGAAGTGGGCTCACAGTCATAGCCTTGGAATACGGCAATCCAGGTGACGACGAAGGCAAACACGAGGCTCTTGAGCACCCCGTTGAGTACATCGTCGACGAACGAAACGCTGTTCTGCATGTTCGACCAGAAGGAACCTTCATAGACTCCCAGCCAGTCCACCGCCACCCAGGACCCGCCCCAGATGCCGACCACGCTGAAGATCATCGCCAGCAGCGGCAGCGAGATGAAGCCGGCCCACAGGCGCGGTGCAACGATGTACTTGAGCGGGTCGACGCCGATCATCTCCAGGCTCGACAGCTGCTCGGTGGATTTCATGTTGCCGATTTCGGCCGTCAGCGCCGACCCGGCCCGCCCGGCGAACAGCAGCGCGGTCACCACCGGGCCCAGTTCACGCAGCAGGGTCAGGGCAACCATCTGCCCCACCGCCTGTTCCGAACCGTACTTGGTGAGGATGCTGAAGCCCTGCAGGGCCAGCACCATGCCGATGAACACGCCGGACACGACGATGATGGCCAGCGACATCACGCCGACCGAGTACAGCTGCTTGACCAGCAACTGGAACCCGCCGCCAATCCCGCCGCGCCCCACCAGGGCATGCAGCAGGAACAGGCAGGAGCGCCCCAGCACGGCCACTACGTCGATCGCGGAGCGACCAAACAGACGAATACGTTCGAGCAATGACTTTCTGCGCATCAACGCTTCCCCAACAGATCGGCGCGGTAATCAGGCGCAGGAAAATGAAAGGGCACCGGACCATCCGGATCGCCTTTCATGAATTGGCGGATACGCGGGTTGTCCGACTCCATCAGCTCCTGCGGCGTACCCTGGCCCAGTACCTGGCCGTCCCCCACCACATACAGGTAGTCGGCAATGCTCGCGGTTTCTGCAAGATCGTGCGAAACCACGATGCTGGTGATGCCCAGCGCATCGTTGAGCAGGCGGATCAGGCGTACCAGCACGCCCATGGCGATCGGGTCCTGGCCGACGAAAGGTTCGTCGTACATGAGGATCTGCGGGTCCAGGGCAATCGCCCGGGCCAGCGCCACACGGCGCTTCATGCCGCCGGACAGTTCGTCGGGCATCAGCTCGATGGCACCGCGCAAGCCCACGGCCTGCAGCTTCATCAGCACGATGTCGCGAATCATTTCCTCGGGCAGCTGGGTATGCACCCGCAGCGGGAAGGCGACGTTCTCGAACACGTCGAGGTCGGTGAACAGTGCACCGCTCTGGAACAGCACGCCCATGTGCTTGCGCGCGTCGAACAGGTCGCTGCGCGACAGGGTCGGCAGGTTTTGCCCGGCCACCCACACCTCACCGCTGGCAGGGCGCAGTTGCGCGCCCATCAGACGCAGCAGCGTGGTCTTGCCGCACCCGGAAGGCCCCATGATGCCGGTAACCTTGCCGCGGGGAATGCGTATGTCGACATTATTGAAGATGCTGCGCGCGCCGCGCTTGAAGGTCACGCCCTTCAATTCGACCGCGTAGGCGTTATCAACGCTCATCTAAACTCCTTGCGATGCAGCCTTTTCACTCAGACGCCAACCTCCTTCATGGAGGCACGCACGCTCCGAGCGGGCCGAACAGGCGGCGAACTATAGCACCGCTGATAGAGCCACCCCAAGGCCATCACCGAGGCTGTTCAGCTCAAGTTAAGGCTCACTTAAGGTTTCTGGCAGAGCATCCTTGCAATCACAGGTGAGGCTTTGGCGCATTACCGCTATAATCCCCGCCTTTTCATCAGGCAATCCGATCTACGACATGAGCCAATCCACCGACCTGATCCAATCCGCACAGCGCACCATCCGTCTCGAGATCGAAGCGGTAGAGGGCCTGCTGGCCCATATCGACGCCGATTTCGTCAAGGCCTGCGAGCTGATCCTGGCCAGCAAGGGCCGGGTCGTGGTGGTGGGCATGGGCAAATCCGGGCACATCGGCAACAAGATTGCCGCCACCCTGGCCAGCACCGGCACCACGTCGTTCTTCGTTCACCCCGCCGAGGCCAGCCACGGCGACATGGGCATGATCACCCGGGACGACATCATCCTGGCACTGTCCAACTCGGGCACCACCAACGAAATCGTGACCCTGCTGCCACTGATCAAGCGCCTGGGCATCAAGCTCATCAGCCTCACCGGCAACCCCGACTCGCCGCTGGCCAAGGCCGCCGAGGTCAACCTGGACGCCCGCGTGGGCCAGGAGGCCTGCCCGCTGAACCTGGCCCCGACGTCCTCCACCACCGCTGCGCTGGTACTCGGCGACGCCCTGGCCATCGCCCTGCTCGAGGCGCGCGGCTTCACTGCCGAAGACTTCGCCTTCTCGCACCCGGGCGGTGCCTTGGGCCGACGCCTGCTGCTCAAGGTCGAGAACGTGATGCACGGCGGTGACGAGCTGCCTCAGGTTCAGCGCGGCACGCTGCTCAAGGACGCCCTGCTTGAAATGTCTCGCAAAGGTTTGGGCATGACCGTGGTGCGCGAAAGCGACGGCCGCCTGGCCGGGGTGTTCACCGACGGCGACCTGCGCCGCAGCCTGGATCGCAACATCGACGTGCACACCACGCTGATCGACGAAGTGATGACCGTACACGGCAAGACCGCCCGCGCCGAGATGCTCGCGGCCGAGGCCCTGAAGATCATGGAAGACCACAAGATCAGCGCGCTGGTGGTGGTGGACACGCTCGACCAGCCGGTCGGCGCCCTGAACATGCACGACCTGCTGCGCGCCGGAGTGATGTAAATGAACGACGATCTGCTGCAACGCGGCAAGGCCATCAAGCTGGCGGTATTCGATGTGGACGGCGTGCTGACCGACGGTCGCCTGTACTTTCTCGAGGACGGCAGCGAATTCAAGACCTTCAACACCCTCGACGGCCAGGGCATCAAGATGCTCATGAACTCGGGCGTGACCACCGCGATCATCAGCGGGCGCAAGACGCCGGTGGTCGAACGTCGTGCGAAAAACCTCGGCATCCCGCACCTGTACCAGGGCCGCGAAGATAAACTGGTGGTGCTCGACGACCTTCTTGGTCAACTGGGCCTAAGCTATGAACAGGTTGCCTACCTGGGCGACGACCTGCCAGACCTGCCGGTGATTCGCCGGGTTGGCCTGGGCATGGCCGTAGCCAGTGCCGCTCCGTTCGTGCGCCAGCACGCCCATGGCGTGACCCTTGCGCGCGGAGGCGAAGGCGCAGCCCGCGAGTTCTGCGAACTGATCCTGCAAGCCCAGGGCAACCTGGACGCGGCGAATGCCAACTACCTGTAGAGCGATCCATGTTCAGTAAAAAGATCCGCAATATCGCGCTGTTCAGTGTGATCGCTGCCTTGTTTGCAGCGGTCGGCTACTGGAACATCAGCCCCGAGACGTTCCTCGACGAGCCCGCAGCGCAGGTCGACGAAAGCGCCATCGACTACTACGCCATCAACGCCCACAGCGTGCAGTTTCTGCCCGATGGCAAGCTGCAGTACGAGATGACCGCCGACAAGGTCGAACACCTCAAGGCCAGCGAAGTGACGCTGCTGACCACGCCGGACCTCAACATGTACCGCGGTACCGCCTACCCGTGGCACGTGCAGAGCACCCGCGGCGAGGTCAACCCGGACGGTACCGAAGTGGAACTGATCGACAACGTGCGGGTTGCCCGCACCGACGACCAGAACCGCGAAACCATCATTACCACCACCCGCATGACAGTCTTCCCGCAGAAGCAATATGCGCAGACCGAGCAAGCCGTTAGAATCGACGGCGCCGGTGGCACAACTACGGGCAAGGGAATGAAAGCGTATCTGAAAGACGGCAGGATGAACCTGCTGTCCAACGTAAGAGGACAGTATGAGGCTCGTTAAAACCCTCCCCTTTTTGCTCAGCCTGAGCGCAGCACTGGGAAGCGCGAGCGCCTGGGCCCTGCCGAACGACCGTGATCAGCCTATCCGTATCCAGGCTGACCAGGCTCAACTGGATGACAAGAAAGGCGTTGCCACCTATACCGGTGACGTGATCATCACCCAGGGCTCGATGATGATCAAAGGCAACACCGTGACCATCACCCGCACTGCCTCCGGCGATATCGACGTCGTGACCTCGGTGGGCAACCTGGCCTACTTCGAGCAGCAGCAGAGCGCAGCCAAGCCGGACAAGATGCAGGGCTACGGCAAGACCATTCAGTACAATGCGCCACAGAACCGCATCGTGCTGATCGACCGCGCCAAGGTCATCAATGAAGGCAACACCACCGAAGGCGAGAAAATCGTCTACGACACGGTGAAGCAGATCGCTACCGCTGGTCGCGGTGGCAAAGTCACCGAGTCGCGTCCGCGCATCGACATGGTGATCCAGCCGAAGAAGAAGGCCGAGTAGATGGCAACCCTCAAAGCCCAGCACCTGGCCAAGGCCTACAAAAGCCGGCAAGTCGTGCGTGATGTCAGCCTGTCCATCGACAGCGGCCAGATCGTCGGCCTGCTCGGCCCCAACGGCGCCGGCAAGACCACCTGCTTCTACATGATCGTCGGCCTGGTACAGGCCGACCAGGGCCGCGTGCTGATCGACGACCTGGACGTCAGCCACCAGCCCATGCATGGTCGCGCACGTGCCGGCATCGGCTACCTGCCGCAGGAAGCCTCGATCTTTCGCAAGCTGTCGGTGGCCGACAACATCATGGCGATCCTCGAGACCCGCAAGGAGCTCGACCGCGATGGTCGCCGCAAGGAGCTTGAAAGCCTGCTGCAGGAATTTCACATCAGCCACATCCGCGACAACCTGGGCATGAGCCTGTCCGGTGGTGAGCGGCGCAGGGTGGAGATTGCCCGGGCACTGGCCACCGCGCCCAAGTTCATCCTGCTCGACGAACCTTTCGCCGGTGTCGACCCGATCTCCGTGGGCGACATCAAGCAGATCATCCACCACCTGAAGGCCAAGGGCATCGGCGTGCTGATCACCGACCACAACGTCCGTGAAACCCTGGATATCTGCGAAACCGCCTACATCGTCAACGATGGCCAGTTGATCGCCGAAGGCGATGCACAGACCATCCTGGCCAACGACCTGGTGAAAGAGGTGTACCTCGGCCACGAGTTCCGCCTGTAAGCTGCGGCACATGGCTGAACATGGCGCTGCCTGGGCGCTGGCAAATGGCTCCACCCGGGGTTAATTGTTCCAGCGCTCTAGGCAAACGCTTTGATTTCAGGCATATAATTTGCTTAAAGTTGGCGCCTCTCGCGCCCTTGTAGTAGATGGCGCCTGTGCGCCGGCGAATAAGGTGTTAAGCCCCAGCCATGAAACCATCGCTCGTCCTAAGAATGGGCCAGCAACTGACGATGACTCCTCAGTTGCAACAGGCTATCCGACTGCTCCAGCTCTCCACCCTGGACCTGCAACAGGAAATCCAGGAGGCGCTGGAGTCCAACCCGATGCTCGAACGCCAGGAAGAAGGCGAGGATTTCGACAACAGCGACCCGATGGCCGACAACGCCGAGACCAAGCCGGTTGCCGAACCTCAGGAGAGCAGCTTCCAGGAGTCCGCCCCCACGGTGGACAACCTCGAAGAAGGCGAATGGAACGAGCGCATCCCCAACGAACTGCCGGTCGACACGGCCTGGGAAGACATCTACCAGACCAGCGCCAGCAGCCTGCCCAGCAATGACGATGACGAGTGGGACTTCACCACCCGCACCTCCGCCGGCGAGAGCCTGCAGAGCCACCTGCTGTGGCAGCTCAACCTGGCACCGATGTCCGACACCGACCGGCTGATTGCCGTGACGCTGATCGACTGCATCAACAACCAGGGGTATCTCGAGGAAACCCTCGAAGAGGTGTGCGAGTCGTTCGACCCGGAACTGGACATCGAACTCGACGAAGTCGAGGCCGTGCTGCACCGCATCCAGCAGTTCGAGCCCGCCGGCATCGGTGCCCGCAACCTCAGCGAATGCCTGCTGCTGCAACTGCGCCAGCTGCCGCCGCGTACGCCGTGGATGGCCGAGGCGCAGCGCCTGGTCAGCGACTACATCGACCTGCTCGGCAGCCGCGACTACAGCCAGCTGATGCGTCGCATGAAGCTCAAGGAAGACGAACTGCGCCAGGTCATCGAACTGGTACAGAGCCTCAACCCGCGCCCCGGCTCGCAGATCGAGTCCAGCGAAGCCGAATACGTGGTGCCCGATGTCATCGTGCGCAAGGATTCCGACCGCTGGCTGGTCGAGCTGAACCAGGAAGCCGTGCCGCGCCTGCGGGTCAACCCGCAATACGCCGGTTTCGTGCGTCGCGCCGACACCAGCGCCGACAACACCTTCATGCGCAACCAGTTGCAGGAGGCGCGCTGGTTCATCAAGAGCCTGCAGAGCCGCAACGAGACGCTGATGAAGGTGGCCACGCAGATCGTCGAGCACCAGCGCGGCTTTCTCGACCACGGCGACGAGGCGATGAAACCGCTGGTACTGCACGATATCGCCGAGGCGGTGGGCATGCACGAGTCGACCATTTCGCGGGTGACCACGCAGAAATACATGCACACCCCGCGCGGCATCTACGAACTGAAATACTTTTTCTCGAGCCACGTGAGCACCTCCGAGGGCGGCGAATGCTCGTCCACGGCGATCCGCGCGATCATCAAGAAACTGGTCGCGGCTGAAAATCAGAAAAAGCCATTGAGTGACAGCAAGATCGCTGGTTTACTGGAGGCACAAGGCATCCAGGTAGCCCGTCGCACCGTCGCCAAGTACCGCGAGTCCCTTGGCATTGCACCGTCGAGCGAACGCAAGCGATTGATGTGACATCCCCTGAGATGTGCCACCGCAATTCAGTGGCAGGCGCAACACCTGCCTCTTATGCACCGGCAACAAAAGGAGAAGCTGTATGCAAGTCAATATCAGTGGACAGCATGTAGAAGTCACTCCGCCACTGCGCGAGTATGTCGAGCAGAAGCTGAAACGACTGGAGGGTCACTTCGACAAGATCACCAACGTGACGGTGATCATGAAGGTCGAAAAGCTTCAGCAGAAAATTGAGGCTACCTTGCAGATCCCGGGCGGCGAAGTGGTTGCCAACGCCGAACATCAAGACATGTATGCAGCGATCGACGCCCTTACCGACAAGCTCGACCGCCAACTGAAAAAACACAAGGAAAAACAGCAAAGCCTCCTGCAAGGTGCAGCGGCCCGCTGATCCCCCCCACCCATGATCCGACTAGAAGATATCCTGACCCCCGGCCGTTCCCTCGTGAACGTGCCGGGCGGCAGTAAAAAGCGTGCGCTCGAACAGATTGCCAATCTGATCGGCAAGGAAGTACCCGAGCTGGACACCCAAACCGTGTTCGAGAGCCTGATCGCCCGTGAAAAACTGGGTTCGACCGGCTTCGGCAATGGTATCGCCATCCCGCACTGCCGCTTGAAAGGTTGTGAAAAACCGGTAAGCGCCCTGCTGCACCTGGACGCTCCCATCGACTTCGACGCCATCGATGGCGCCCCCGTCGACCTGCTGTTTCTGCTGCTGGTCCCGGAAGCCGCCACCGATGCGCACCTTGAGCTGCTGCGCCAGATCGCCAGCATGCTCGACCGCAAGGACGTGCGCGACAAACTGCGCGCGGCCACCGATAGCCAATCCCTGTACCAGGTCGTACTGGACGTGCAAAACGGGCACTGAACATGCGCTTGATCATCGTCAGCGGTCGCTCCGGCTCCGGCAAGAGCACCGCGCTCGCGGTACTTGAGGACAACGGCTACTACTGCATCGACAACCTGCCTGCCGGGCTGTTGCCGCAGCTGGCCGAAAACGCACTGATCAATACCGAGCTGCTGCAGCCGCTGGTGGCCGTTTCCATCGACGCGCGCAACCTGCCCAGCCACCTGAGCCGCTTCCCCGAGCTGCTGGAGGATGCCCGCAGCAAGCACATCCATTGCGACGTGGTGTACCTGGACGCCGACGAGGAAACCCTGCTCAAGCGCTTCTCGGAGACGCGCCGGCGCCACCCGCTGACCAACACGCAACGCTCCCTGGCCGAAGCCATCCGGGTAGAGAGCGACCTGCTGGGGCCGATCGCCGACCTGGCCGACCTCAAGATCGACACCACCAACCTCAACCTGTACCAGCTGCGCGACTCGATCAAGCTGCGCCTGCTCAACCAGCCCGAGCCGGGCACGGCGTTTCTGGTGGAGTCGTTCGGCTTCAAGCGTGGCATGCCGGTCGACGCCGACCTGGTGTTCGATGTGCGCTGCCTGCCCAACCCCTATTGGAAGCCCGAGCTACGGGATCATTCGGGGTTGGAGCAACCGGTCATCGACTACCTGGCCGCGCAACCGGACGTCGAGGAGATGTTCCAGGACATTTCGTCGTACCTGCTCAAGTGGCTGCCACGGTTCGCCGCCAGCAACCGGGCCTATGTCACCATCGCCATCGGCTGTACCGGCGGTCATCATCGCTCGGTGTACATCACCGAACGCCTGGGCCAGGTGCTGCAACAAACATTGAAGAACGTCCAGGTTCGCCACCGCGACCTCTAGCCCTCAGGATCCCGCCCGCGATGCCCGCAATTGAAATCGAGATTATCAACAAGCTGGGGCTGCACGCCCGGGCAGCGGCCAAGTTCGTTGGCGTGGCGGGCAAGTACCCGTGTTCGGTGCGTGTAGGCCGTACCCCGGAGTCGATGGTCGATGGCAAGAGCATCATGGCCGTGATGATGCTCGCCGCCGGCAAGGGCACGAGCATCCACCTCAAGACCGAAGGCGAACAGGAAGCCGAAGCGCTGCAAGGCCTGGTCGAACTGATCAACAACTATTTCGACGAAGGCGAGTAACCTCGCCTTCTCGCTTCAGGACAACGCGGTATCCATCACCATCATCAGGCAGAAGCCGATGCACAGCCCCAGGCTGGCCAGGCGATGATTGCCGTTGCTGCGTGACTCGGGAATGATCTCCTGGGTCACCACCAGCAACATGGCCCCGGCAGCGAAAGCCAGGCCCAGCGGCAGCATCAGTTCGGCGACGCTCACCACCCACGCGCACAACACCGCCGCCAGTGGCTCCACCAGCCCGGATGCCGCGCCGATCAGAAACGCCTTGAAACGGCCCATCCCCGCTCCAGCCAGCACCAACGCGATCACCAACCCCTCTGGCACGTCCTGCAGGGCGATACCCATGGCCAGGCTGTCGGCATCCGGCATGCCGCCACCGGCCGACACCCCGATGGCCATGCCTTCGGGGATGTTGTGGGCAATGATGGCGATCACGAACACCCAGATGCGCGCCGGAATCACCGGCCTGCCGGGCACGGCGACTAGGTCGTCCGGTGTTGCGCCCGAGACCCTGCGGTCCACCAGGTAGATGCAGAACGCACCGAACAGCAGGCCGAAGCTGATCAGGCCACCTGCCCCCCATTTGCCGAAGCCGACCGCCTGTGCGGCGTCCAACCCCGGGATGATCAACGAGAACGCCGTGGCGGCCAGCATCACGCCTGCGCCGAACCCCATCAGGGTATCGGCCACGGCCACCGGCATGCTGCGAATCACCAACACCGGCACTGCGCCCAGGGCGGTGCCCAGCGCACACATGGCCCCGCCCTCAAGCGCACGCAACATCCGCGGTTCCAGGTCCAGCCAGGCGAAGCCCTGTACCAGCAGCAACGCCGTCCCCACCAACAGCAGCAGTGTGCCCAGCGCCAACCTGAACAGGCGCACACCGCCAATGGCCATCACCTCCGAGCGCATGCCGCTAGGACTCACACCAGGGCAGCAACGTAGCGACGCTCTACTTCGGACCAGTTGATCACGTTGTAGAAGGCGCCGATGTATTCGGGGCGACGGTTCTGGTACAGCAGGTAGTAGGCATGCTCCCACACGTCCAGGCCAAGAATGGGCGTATTGCCATTCATCAGCGGGCTGTCCTGGTTGCCGCTGCTCTCTACCACCAGGGTTTTCTGCGGCGTTACGCTCAGCCACGCCCAGCCACTGCCGAAGCGGGTCAGCGCAGCCTTGGTGAACGCATCCTTGAATGCCTCGAAACCGCCCAGCTGGTCATCGATCGCCTCGCCCACCGCGCCGTGGGGCTGACCGCCGCCGCCGGGCGCCATCACTGTCCAGAACAGACTGTGGTTGGCATGCCCGCCGCCCTGGTTGATCACTGCGGCCTGCAGATTCTGCGGCAGGCTCTTGACGCTGGCGACCAGCTGCTCGATCGGCCACTCGGCGTATTCAGTGCCCTCGATGGCGGCATTGAGGTTGTTGATGTAGGTCTGGTGGTGCTTGCTGTGGTGAATCTGCATGGTCTGGGTGTCGATGTGCGGTTCCAGCGCATCGTAGGCGTACGGCAATGCAGGCAAGGTATGCGGCATATCAGTGGGTTCCATAATGAAGGGCTGGGGGCTGTAGTTGTTCCTGGCCGGCAAACAGTGCCGGCTGCGCCCCCTGGCGGTAGAGCAGACGTTCGGTACGGGGGTACTGGCCATACTCGCTGATGAAATTGAGCAGTTCGGTGTAGGTCTTGCTGCTCTGGCGCAGCGCCGCATCGCGCAGCAACGGCGAAAGGCGCTGATCCTGGCTGGCCTGCAACAGGCGCTGGTGGATGGCGCACAGGTACTCGGCGCTCTCCTGCGGCTGCTTGAGGCGCAAATGCAGGTCGGCCAGGTTGTGGTGCGAAATCACACAGGCGGCCACCGCCTCGTCGGCGTCCTGCCAGCGCTCGAACAACACCTGGGCCAAGGCCAGGGCCTGCAAGTACAACTCGCGGGCATCCACCAGATCGCCCTGTTGGAACAGGCGGTTGGCTATTTCAGTGGTGCGTTTCCAATGCTGCATGACAGAAACCTCCGAAGCGGTGGGCGGTGTCAGATACCGCCGGCCGTGAGTTTTTCAGGGTCGAGCAGGACTTCCAGCTGGCTGCGCGGCAGGTCGGTGTGTTCCAGCGCAACCTCGATGATCGGGCGCCCCTGCTTGTAGGCGGTCTTGGCGATTTCGGCAGCCTTCTGGTAGCCGATGATCGGGTTCAGCGCGGTCACCAGGATCGGGTTGCGCGCCAGGGCTTCCTTGAGCTTGGGTTCGTTGACCTTGAAGGTGGCGATGGCCTTGTCGGCCAGCAGACGGCTCACATTGGCCATCAGCTCGATGCTGCCCAGCAGGTTCTGCGCAATGATCGGCAGCATCACGTTCAGTTCGAAGTTGCCCGACTGGCCCGCCACGGCGATGGCCGCATCGTTGCCGATGACCTGCGCGGCCACCATGGCGGTGGCTTCCGGAATCACCGGGTTGACCTTGCCCGGCATGATCGAGGAGCCGGGCTGCAGCCCTTCAAGCTCGATCTCGCCCAGCCCGGCAAGCGGGCCGGAATTCATCCAGCGCAGGTCGTTGGCGATCTTCATCAGGGCCACGGCGGTGGCCTTGAGCTGGCCGGAAACAGCCACGGCGGTGTCTTGCGAGCCGATCAGGGCAAACAGGTTTTCCCCCGGCACGAACTGCACCCCGGTCAGGCCGCTCAGTTGCTGGCTGAAACGCGCGGCGAACGCGGGGTGGGCGTTGATCCCGGTGCCCACCGCAGTGCCGCCCTGGGCCAGGGCCTGCAGGCTTGGCAGGGTGTCGTTCAGGTGACCGATGCCCGCCTTGACCTGTGCCGCCCAGCCGCCCAGCACCTGGCTCATGCGCACGGGCATGGCGTCCATCAGGTGGGTGCGACCGGTCTTGATGAACGGGTGCACCTGCTCGGCCTTGTGCCCGATCACCTGCACCAGGTGCCTGAGCGCCGGCAGCAGTTGTTCGTGCAGGGCCAGCGCGGCGCTCACGTGGATGGTGGTGGGGATGATGTCGTTGCTGCTCTGGCCGCAGTTGACATGGTCATTGGGGTTTACCGTGTCGCCCAGCACACGGCTGGCCAGGGTCGCGATCACCTCGTTGGCATTCATGTTGGAGCTGGTGCCGGAGCCGGTCTGGTACACGTCGACCGGGAAGTGCTGCATGAAATCGCCAGCCAGCAACTGTTCCACGGCGGTGACGATGGCAGCGCCCTGTGCCTGGCTGATCTGCTCCAGCTCGACGTTGGCCTTGGCGGCGGCGGCCTTGGCCAGCAGCAGGGCCCGGATGAACTGGGTCGGCATGCGCTGCTGGCTGATCGGGAAGTTGTTCACCGCGCGCTGGGTCTGGGCGCCATACAGGGCCTCGGCCGGCACCTGCAGCTCACCCATGCTGTCACGCTCGATACGGGTATTACTCATCATCAAGTCCTTGCATCAGTTCAGCGAAAGAAATCGAAGGCAGCAGCGTGCAGTTCGCCAGTTGCAGGGCGAAGGGCTGCCAGCGCTGGCCGTGCTCGCCGCCGTCGAGCTTGCGCAGCTGCAGCAGCGGCTTCCAGGCCTGGTCCAGGCACAAGCAGCGCCAATGCCACGGCAGCATGCGGTCGCACGCGGTGTCGAGCAGCAGGCGGAAGGAAGTCAAGGCGACGGTCCAGGCCGAGGTCTCGGTGCAGCAGACCAGGTAGCGACCTTCGGCCAGGTAGTGTTCGATCAGGCGCGGCTCGTCGGGCTCGAGGGCACAGCGAATTCGCCGGCTCAGCCAGCGCCAGTTTTCGAGGTAGGGCAATTCGTGAAGGACAGGTCTCATGAACATCATCGCCTAGATAATGATAGTCATTATTAAGTGATAATCATAATCAGTTCAAGTGCGACCAAAGGCGAAAAGCAAAAAGCCCGGCACGGGGCCGGGCTTCGATGTGTAACCTGAGGTGGCCCCTTCGCCGGCAACGCCGGCACCTACGGGGACCGCGCACAGGCCGGCGGTGTCAGCTGCCGGCGACCGTCATGCGCTCGATCAGCACCGAGCCTGTGTGAATATTGCTCCGGGTTTCAAGATCGTTGCCGATAGCGACAATCTGCTGGAACATGTCCTTCATGTTGCCGGCAATCGTGACTTCCTGAACCGCAAACTGGATCTCGCCGTTCTCCACCCAGTACCCCGCTGCCCCGCGCGAATAGTCACCGGTCACCATGTTCAAGCCATGCCCCATCAGCTCGGTCACCAGTAACCCGCGCCCCATGCGGCGCAGCAATGCAGCCTGATCTTCGACCCCATGCGTCACGAACAGGTTGTGCACGCCACCGGCGTTGGCGGTGCTTGGCAGCCCCAGCTTGCGTCCGGAATAGGTGCTCAGCACATACGACACCAGCTCGCCATTTTCGACGAACGGCTTGGCATAGGTCGCCAGGCCGTCCCCATCGAACGAGGCACTGCCCAGGGCACGCTGCAGGTGCGGCCGCTCGTCCAGGGTCAGCCAGCTGGGGAACAGGCGCTGGCCCATGCAGCCTTCCAGAAACGACGACTTGCGGTACAGGTTGCCGCCGGAAATCGCCGACAGGAAACTGCCGAACAACCCGCCGGCCAGCTCCGCCGAGAACAGCACCGGTACCTCGCAGGTCGGCACCGGACGTGCGCCCAGGCGCGCCGCCGCACGCTGCGCAGCGCGACGCCCGATACTCTGCGGATCGGCCAGCAGCTCGCCCTGGCGGTTCACGTCATACCAGTAGTCACGCTGCATCTGCCCGTCACCTTCGGCGATCATCACGCAGCTCAGGCTGTGGCGGGTGGAGGCGTAGCCACCGATGAAGCCGTGGCTGTTGCCGTACACCCGGCATCCCTGGTGGGTGCTGAGTGTGGTGCCATCGGCGTTCTTGATGCGGGCATCGGTGTCGAACGCCGCGGCTTCGCAGGCCAGGGCCTTTTCGATGGCCTGCTCGGGGGTGATGTCCCAGGCGTGATAGAGGTCGAAATCCTGCAGGTCACGGGCCATCAGGGCCGGGTCGGCCAGGCCCGAGCATTCGTCCTCGGAGGTGTGCTTGGCAATGGCCAGGGCCGCCGCCACGGTTTCGCGGATGGCATCGCTGCCACTGGCCGAGGTGCTTGCCGAGCCCTTGCGCTGGCCCACATACAGGGTGATGCCGAAGCCCTGGTCGCGGTTGAACTCCACCGTCTCCACCTCGCGCTGGCGCACCGAGGTCGACAGCCCCTGCTCCAGCGATACGGCCACTTCGCAGGCGCTGGCGCCCTGGCGCCGGGCTTCGGCGATGATCTGTTCGACCTGTTCCTGCAACGCCGGCAGGGCCTGCGGACCTACGCTCTGGACTGCACTCATGGTTTTCTCCACTCAAATTCTGCGTTCGGCTCGGGTCAATCTACGACCGGACCGGACAAGCGGCCCCCGACTGGTTATCATGGCGGCGATTCTCAGCGGACTGCCCCCATGGTTGATTCTTACGACACCGCCTTCGACGGCGAAAAAAGCAAAACCCAAATCAAGCGCGAGATGCAGGCGCTGGTTGATATGGGCGAGCGCCTTACCACGCTCAAGCCCGATATCCTGGCCAAACTGCCCTTGACCGACGAACTGCGCGCGGCCCTGGAAGAGCACAAGCGGCACACCGCGAACGAAGCCAAGCGCCGTCACAAGTCGTTCATCGGCAAGCTGATGCGCGACCAGGACATCGACGCGATCCTCGCGCTGCTCGACCAGCTCGACGCCTCTTCGCGCCAGTACAACGAACGCTTCCACAACCTCGAACGCTGGCGCGACCGGCTGATCGGCGGCACCGACGACGTGCTGGAGAAGTTCGTCCAGGAATACCCGGACGCCGATCGCCAGCAGCTGCGCTCGCTGATCCGCCAGGCCCAGCACGAGCTGGCGCGCAACAAGGCGCCCACCGCCAGCCGCAAGATCTTCAAGTACATCCGCGACCTCGACGAAATCCAGCGCGGCCTGCGCTGATTCTCGCCACCGGGCAGGCACCCTGCCCGCCCGGTTTCATGCTCATGCGCCCGTGCCACCCACGGTGATCGCATCGATCTTCAGGGTCGGCTGGCCAACGCCCACCGGCACCGACTGCCCATCCTTGCCACAGGTGCCCACACCACTGTCCAGCGACAGGTCGTTGCCGACCATCGACACCCGGCTCATGGCCTCGGGGCCGTTGCCGATCAGCGTCGCACCCTTGACCGGCGCGGTGATCTTGCCGTCTTCGATCAGGTAAGCCTCGCTGGTGGAGAACACGAACTTGCCGCTGGTGATGTCCACCTGGCCACCGCCGAGGTTGGCGCAGTAGATGCCACGCTTGACCGAGGCGATGATCTCAGCCGGGTCGCTTTCGCCGGCGCGCATGTAGGTGTTGGTCATGCGTGGCATCGGCAGGTGCGCATACGACTCGCGCCGCCCGTTGCCGGTGACTGCCATGCCCATCAGGCGGGCATTGAGCTTGTCCTGCATGTAGCCCTTGAGAATGCCGTTCTCGATCAGTGTGGTGCATTCGGTCGGGGTGCCTTCGTCATCCACGCTCAACGAACCGCGGCGCCCTTCGAGGGTGCCGTCGTCGACGATGGTGCACAGGCTGGACGCGACCTTCTCGCCCAGGTGGCCACTGTAGGCCGAGCTGCCCTTGCGGTTGAAATCGCCCTCCAGGCCATGCCCGACCGCCTCGTGCAGCAGCACACCGGACCACCCGGCGCCCATCACCACCGGCAAGGTGCCGGCCGGTGCCGGAATGGCCTCGAGGTTGACCAGTGCCTGGCGCAGCGCCTCGCGGGCAAAACCCATCACCCGCTCGTCGGTGAAGTAGCGGTAGTCGGTGCGCCCGCCGCCGCCATGCCCACCACGTTCGCGACGGCCATTCTGCTCGACGATCACACTGACGTTGAAGCGCACCAGCGGCCGCACGTCGGCCGCCAGGCTGCCATCGGCAGCGGCCACCAGAATGCGCTCCCACACCCCGGCCATGCTCACGCTGACCTGCTGGATACGCGGGTCCAGGGCACGCGTGGCCACGTCGACACGCTTGAGCAGCTCGACCTTCTCGGCGCGGCTGAGCACATCCAGCGGGTTGCCCGGCGCATACAGCGCGGTCACGTCCTGGCTCTTGAAGGCCTGCACGCTGCCATTCTGGCCGGCGCGGGAAATGGAGCGCGCGGCGCGTGCAGCGGAAGTCAGGGCTTCGAGGTTGATCGCGTTGCTGTAGGCAAAGCCGGTCTTTTCACCAGACTGGGCGCGTACCCCGACCCCCTGGTCGAGGTTGAAGCTGCCTTCCTTGACGATGCCGTCTTCAAGCGCCCAGGACTCTGAAATCTGGCCCTGGAAGTACAGGTCGGCGGCGTCGATTCCCGGCCCGGCCAACTCGCCCAGCACCGATTGCAGGCTGTCGAGGGTCAGGCCGCCCGGCGCCAGCAGGTGATCGCTGACAGTGGATAACAACTCGCTCATAGTCACTCCGAGGTGTGCGCAGGCCGCAATGCGTCCTGCGAAAAAAAGCGCCGGTGCGAGGCCACCGGCATCCGCGCCCGAATGGACGCCTGTTCGCTGCTGTCGCGGGGCGCCAGCAGCACCGCTTCACCGCTGGCCTGCTGGGCAACGATACGCCCCCAGGGGTCGACGATGGCGGCATGGCCATGGGTTTCCCGTGGCCCCGGGTGCGTGCCGCCCTGGGCGGCCGCCAATACGTAACACTGTGTCTCTATGGCCCTGGCGCGAATCAGCACGTCCCAATGGGCCGCACCGGTTACTGCAGTAAAGGCTGCCGGTGCACTGATCAGTTCGGCCCCGGCCGCACGCAGCGCGCTGTACAGCTCGGGAAAGCGCAGGTCGTAGCACACGCTCAGGCCCAGGCGCCCCACCGGGGTATCGGCCACCACCACCCGCGCGCCGTGGGCATAATCGTCCGACTCGCGGTAGCGGCCACGGTTGTCGGCCACATCCACATCGAACAGATGCAACTTGTCGTAGCGGGCCACCTGCTCGCCGTGCTCGTCGACCAGCAGGGAGCAGGCATGGGCTTTGGCCTCGGGCCGGTCGAGCGGCGGCAGCGGCAAGGTGCCCGCTACAATCCATAACCTGAGGTCGCGGGCGGCCTGTTTCAACCAGGGCAGGATCGGCCCCTCCCCCAGCGCCTCGGCCCGGCCGATGGCGGCACTGTCGCGCCGGCCCATGGCAGCGAAGTTTTCCGGCAGCACCGCCAGCCGCGCGCCCCCTTCGGCAGCCCGCTCCAGCAGGGCACGGGCCCGCGCCAGGTTGCCCGGCACATCGTCCTGGCTGACCATCTGAATAACCGCTGACGTCATGTCCATGTTCTAGCGCGACTTCTCGAAAGGTTTGATAAAGCTAATCTTAGGCTCTTTCCACGGGCCCTCGACGCGGTAATGCACACTGGCATAGCGCGCCACCCGATCCCCCAGCAGCCGGTCCACCAGGAACAGCGCCCCGCCCACCGCTGGCGCGCCCACGATCAGCGCCGCCAGGGGCAGGTTGTTGGTCACCGGCAAGGTCACCTGCAAGGTCGCATCGACCCGGTCCCGAACCATGTCCAGGGTGCCATCGAGCTCGAGGTTGCTGGACGGGCCGGTCAGGGTGATCGGCTCGCGCGTCACATACACCCCCTCGCTTGCCACCAGCAGGCCCTTGACCCGGTCGTAGCTCAGGCCCTTGTCGAGCAGGTCGGAGAAGTCCAGGCGCAGGCGCCGGCCGATCGAGTTGAAATTGAGCAGACCGAACACGCGCAACGCCTGCGCCCCGCCTTCCACTTCGACGAACTGCCCCTTGCGCAGCAAGGCATCGAGGTTGCCGGAGAAGTGCTTGAGGCTGACCCAGGCCGGCGACCCCTGCCAGCGTCCGTCCACGTCCAGGCGGAAGTCGCGGCTGGTCACCGTCGGCGCGAAGCCCCAGGCGGTCAGCACATCGGCCAGGTTCTTGCCTTCCAGGCGCCCCTTGTACCAGCTGTCGCTGCGCCCCGGCGTGCCTTCCCAGGTGGCGGTGCCATCGATCGCCAGGCCCTTGAGGTTCAGGTCCAGGTCGTTCAGGGCCACGCCCTTGGAGGTGGGACGGGTTTTCAGCGCGACGCTGCCGAGCAGATCATCGCCAAGGAACAGCCTGCCGATGCTCAGGTCGATCGCCGGGATCTTGCGCGGGTCGACATCGGCCAGCGGGTCCGGTCCGTCCACTGCGCTGGCGTCGGCCGGGTCGGACGGCGGCAGGTGGAGGGTCGGCAGGTTGATCACGATCGGGGCGCCCTTGGCATCGGGCAGGCGGGCCGTGCCGATGACCTCCTTGCTGTCCAGGCGCAGGTTCCAGAAGTTGCTCCCGCGGTCCAGGCGTACCACTGCCTGGTTGAGGGTCTGGCCAAAGCCCTTGAGCTGGCCGATGCTCACGTCCACGCTGTTGAGCACCTGCCGGGCATTGCCGCCCGGATCGTCACCGGCCATCTGCTCGAACTGCTTCTGCCAGGGCTCAATGTCCAGCTGCGCGAGCCGGCCACGCACCCGCAGGCCCTGACCGGCCGGCAGTTGCGCCGTGCCGTTGCCCAGCAGCAGCTCACCGCGCCCCTGGCCGAGCTTGCCGGCAGGCGCGGCATAGGCCAGCCTGGCGACGTCGGCGTAGGCCACATCGAAGCGCTGTTGCGGCCCTTGCAGGTTCATCTTGAACTGCGTGGCCCGGGATTCGCTGACCGCCTTGCCGAACGGCGCCGGCAGGTCCACTTTCAGGCCCTTGAGGGTAGAGTCGATGCTCAGCTGGTTTTCGCGGCTACCGACACTGACCTGCAACTGGTAGGGGATTTCTCCGGAGGCTGGCAAGGGCTGGGTGAATTTCAGCCAGTCGGTCAGCGCCTTCAAGGCGATCTGGCCCTTGGCGGCGATACGGGTCTGCAGTTGCCCAGGCTGCCCCTCGGCAAAGATCTGTGCGCTGATGGGCTTGTCGAAGGCGCGCGCGGTGATGTTCTGGCCGCTGAGCCCCTTGTCGAAGTCGAAGCGGAAAGTGCCGTTCAACTGGCTCAGCTCCAGCGGCGGTTCACTCAGCTTCAGGCGCGCCTGTTCGGTGCTGAAGTCCACCAGCACCTTGGGCTGCTGGCCGTGCTCCAGGGGGATATCAAGCTTGAGCTTGCCCTGCAGCGGGCCCTCGCCTTCCCAGCCGGCGAAGGTCGGGCCGGTACCGATCGGCGCGTCCTGCAGGATCTTCACCCCGTCGGCCAGGCGCCCGTCGAACTCTCCGTCCAGGTACAGGTGGGTATGCTCGCCTTCGTTCACATGGGGAATGTTCACGTCCACATTGCGCACCCGGGTGCCGAGCAACTGGCCGCTGCGCGCCTTGACCCGCACACCGGTGTCCTCGATGAACACGTCGCCATCGACCTTGCTCACGTGGGGCCAGCCGGGCTGGAAGTCCAGCTCGGCGTCATGCACCTTGAAGAACAGGCTGATGCTGCGCGACTCGGGGGTCGCGCCGTGGTGCAGCGAGCCCTGGTACTGGAAGTAGCCTTCATCCACCGCGCCCTTGAGGATTGCGGTGCGCAACCAGTGGTCCAGCGCAGGGCTGAGCACTTCGGGCAGGTACTTGGCGGTGTAGCGGCCATCGCCGTCGACCAGGCCCACACGCAGGTCCATGTAGTCTTCGCGTGCATCGTCGAACAGCAGCCGGATCAGGAAGTCGCCGGCAATCCTGCCCTCGTCACCCAGCACCTTCAGGTACGGCGCAACCAGGGTGAAACCCTCGGAGTCCAGTCGCCAGGTCAGGCGTGCATTGGCCTTCAGGTAATGCCAGGGGTCGGCGAAGATCGGCGTCAGGTGCAGCATGAACTTGTCGGTGTCCAGGCGCAGCTCGCCCTGGCCCAGGTCGCCGCTGATGCTGCCGCTGACATTCCCGGCAGCGGGGGCGCCGTGGTAGGCATTGAAGCCGACGCGGTCCAGGTTGGCTGCAAAGCTCAGGCGCTGATCGCCTTCGGCCCTGGGCCGCACGTCCAGGCGCACATTGCGCAGGCCGCCGGTGACCTTGAGGCCCTCGACCACGGCCATGCCCGCCTCCGGCAGCGGCGCGAGCGCCTGGATCAGCGGGGTCAGCGGGGTCAAATCGAGGCGGTCGGCCTGGATTGCCCACACTTCATCGGCCGGCTCGGTGGCGGCGCTCTGCCTGAGTTGAACGTGGGATTCCCAGCGGGTGTCGCCCAGGCTCATGGCCAGGGAATCGAGCACCACGTCAAAGCCCTTGTCGCTACGCCTGAACCAGGCATTGAGCGCCAGGTTCTCGACCTTTACCGCCTTGCGACCGGCATGCGCACCCTTGAGCTGCGGCGCGTTGAGGCGCAGCGTCGCGGTCTGCAACTGGCCTTTGCCCCACCCTACCCAGGCCTCGCCACCGGCACGCAGTTCGCTGGCCGTGTACGGGCCCAGCAGCCGCGCCGGCACCCATTTGGCCCAGTCGCTCTGTGGCAGGCTGAGGTAGGCATCCACCGCACCGTCGCGCCACTGGTCGGCGCGCACGCGGCTGCGCAGGCTCAGGCTCATCGGCTGGCCGTCGGGCAGGGTCAGGCGCGCATCCAGGCGCTGGCGCACGCTGCCGGTCTGCAGCCCGAGGCTCACATAGGTCAGGGTCATCGGCTCATGCGCGAACGGCTCCAGGGTCACCTGGCTGTCGAGCACCGACACCTTCGCCACCACCTGGCTGCGTTCGAGCAACTGCTGTACATCCAGTGGCTGATCGTCCTGCACCGGCAGACCCTTGAGGCTCCAGTGACCGTTTTCATCTTCGTGCAGGTTCAGTTGCAGGCCGCCCAGTTCGACCTGGGCCAGGCGGACCTGACGCTGCATCAGGCTGGCCCACAGGTCGGGCACCACCTTGACCTCGTCCAGGCGCAAGGCGCCGGCGCCTTCGCCCAGCTGCACGTCGCGCACGCGCAACACCGGCGCAAGGCCGCTCCAGCGGCCTTCCAGGGCACCGATATGCACCGGCATGCCCAGTGCGGCCTCGGCCTTCTGCTCCACCTCGGCGCGGTACTCGGCAACCAGTGGCACCAGCTCGCGGCCAAGGCTGACGTACAACGCCACCAGCACGGCAAGCAAGGCGCACAGGCCAAGCCCCCAACGGGTCAAGATGCCCAGAACGCGGATCAGACGCTCCATGGCAAGGGCTCCCCGTGTGGTCCGTTAACTATGGCCCGGTACGCGCAGTTTTCCAGCGCAGGGTAGGTTTCAACGCGAGTCAGAGCAGCACCACATCGTATTGTTCCTGGGAATACATGGACTCCACCTGGAAGCGGATGGTTCGCCCGATGAATGCCTCCAGCTCCGCCACGTTGCCCGATTCCTCGTCGAGCAGGCGGTCCACCACCTTCTGGTTGGCCAGCACCCGGTAGCCTTCGGCCTGGTAGGCGCGGGCCTCGCGCAGGATCTCGCGGAAAATTTCGTAACAGATGGTCTCAGGGGTCTTCAGCTTGCCGCGGCCCTGGCAACTGGCGCATGGTTCGCATAGCACCTGTTCAAGGCTTTCGCGGGTGCGCTTGCGGGTCATCTGCACCAGCCCCAGCTCGGTGATGCCGATGATGTTGGTCTTGGCGTGATCACGTTCCAGCTGTTTTTCCAGGGTACGCAGCACCTGGCGCTGGTGTTCTTCGTCTTCCATATCGATGAAGTCGATGATGATGATGCCGCCGATGTTGCGCAGGCGCAGCTGGCGGGCAATCGCCGTGGCAGCCTCCAGGTTGGTCTTGAAGATGGTCTCTTCGAGGTTGCGGTGGCCGACGAAGGCCCCGGTGTTGACGTCGATGGTGGTCATCGCCTCGGCCGGGTCGACCACCAGGTAGCCACCGGACTTGAGCGGCACCTTGCGCTCCAGGGCGCGCTGGATCTCGTCCTCGACGCCATACAGGTCGAAGATCGGCCGCTCCCCCGGGTAGTGCTCCAGGCGGTCGGCGATTTCCGGCATCAGCTCGGCGACGAACTGCGTGGTCTTCTGGAAGGTTTCCCGCGAATCGATGCGGATCTTCTCGATCTTGGGGTTGACCAGGTCGCGCAGGGTACGCAGGGCCAGGCCCAGGTCTTCGTAGATTTCGGTGGGTGCGCCAACGGTCTTGATCTGGGCCCCGATCTGGTCCCACAAGCGACGCAGGTAGCGGATGTCCATGACGATCTCGTCGGCGCCGGCGCCCTCGGCCGCGGTGCGCAGGATGAACCCGCCGGCGTCCTGGATGTTTTCCTGGGCGATGCAGTCGGTGACCACCTGCTTGAGCCGCTCGCGCTCGCCTTCGTCCTCGATCTTGAGCGAGATGCCCACATGGCTGGTACGCGGCATGTACACCAGATAGCGCGACGGGATCGACAGCTGGGTAGTCAGGCGTGCGCCCTTGGAGCCGATCGGGTCCTTGGTCACCTGCACCACCAGGCTCTGGCCTTCGTGCACCAGGGCACTGATGGTCTCGACACTGGCGCCTTCGCGCTGGGAGATTTCCGAGGCGTGGATGAACGCCGCGCGCTCCAGGCCGATGTCGACGAACGCCGCCTGCATGCCGGGCAGCACCCGCACCACCTTGCCCTTGTAGATGTTGCCGACGATGCCCCGCCGCTGGGTGCGCTCGACGTGCACCTCTTGAAGAACACCGTTCTCCACCACCGCCACGCGTGATTCCATCGGCGTGATATTGATCAGAATCTCTTCACTCATGGCAGGCTCTCGTCAAAGGTCTTCAGCTAATGATGGATTGCCCGGCGGTTGCTGGCGAGCAATTAAAGGGGTACGGGCAGTTCCTCGCTCAACGGGGCGGCAGGCCTTGCCAGCAGGGAATGGCAAATTGCTCCAGCAGCTCGGCGGTTTCGCTCAGCGGCAAGCCGACCACCGCCGAGTAGCTGCCCTGCAGCGCCTTGACGAAAATTGCCGCCAGGCCCTGAATCGCATAGCTGCCGGCCTTGTCCTGCGGCTCGCCGCTGGCCCAGTAGGCCAGGGCCTGTTCGGGGCTGATGGGGCGCAGGCTGACGCGGCTGGCAACGTTCACGCTCAGGCAGCGCTCGCCATCGGTCACCGCCACTGCCGTCAGCACGTCGTGCTCGCGTCCGGACAATGCGGCCAGCATGGCCAGGGCGTCGGCCTGCCCCTGCGGCTTGCCGAGGATCTGCCCGTCGAGCACCACCGCAGTGTCGGCGCCCAGTACCGCCAGGTGCCTTTCCACGCCGCTGGCGCGCAACACCGCCAGGCCGGCAGCCGCCTTCTCGCGCGCCAGGCGCTCGACATAGGCGTTAGCCGGTTCGGCATCCAGAGGGGTTTCATCGATGCTGGCGGCCACCGGGGTGAACGGCACGCCGATCTGGGAGAGCAGCTCACGTCGGCGTGGCGAACCAGAGGCCAGGTACAGCGGGGTCATGTGACGTCTCCGTGTCAGCGTCGGTGGGCAACGCGAATCAGTTGATACTCAGGCGTCGGCGCAGGCCGCGCAAGGCGAAGCTGATCCAGGGCCACAGCAGCGCACTGATCACCGCCGGCCACACCAGCGCCAGGGTCGGCTGGCGGTTGCCGGTCAGGGCGCTGAGCCACAGCTGAACCAGCTGGGCCAGGCCGAAGATCACCAGAATCACCAGGCTCTGCTGCCACATGGGGAACATGCGCAGGCGCTGCTGCAGCGACAGCACCAGGAAGGTAATAAGCACCAGCACCAGGGCGTTCTGCCCCAGCAGCGTGCCGTACAGCACGTCCTCGGCAAGCCCCAGCACGAATGCGGTGGTCATGCCGACCTTGTGCGGCAGGTGCAGCGTCCAGAAGGCCAGCAGCAGGGCCAGCCACAGCGGACGGAAAATCTCCATGAACGGCAGCGTGGGCCACACGCTCAGCAGCAGGCCGATCAGGAAGGTCAACCAGACCACCCAACCGTTGCGGCTACGGGTACTGCTCATCAGTGTCTCTCCCGAGAAGTGGCCGGTGCGGCTGCAGGGGCAGCGGGCGCGGCGGCAGGAGCAGGTGCAGGGGTTGGCGCAGGCGTGCCCGGCGCAGCGGGTGCGGCAGGTGTACCCGGCGCGGCAGCCGGCATGCTGCCATCGATCGGGCTCTGCGCCTGGCGATCAGCCGCTTCCTGAGCCTGCGCGGCATCGGCGGCGCGCTGTTCGGGGGTACGGCTGTCGGAAAACACCAGCAACATGTAGCGGCTGCGGTTGAGCGCCGCGGTCGGCACCGCCCGCACGATGGCGAACGGCTGCCCGGAGTCGTGGATCACCTCGCGCACCGTGGCCACCGGGTAGCCGGCCGGGAAGCGCTGGCCCAGGCCGGAACTGACCAGCAGGTCGCCTTCCTTGATGTCGGCGGTGTCGGCCACGTGGCGCAGTTCCAGGCGTTCGGGATTGCCGGTGCCGCTGGCAATTGCGCGCAGGCCGTTGCGGTTGACCTGCACCGGAATGCTGTGGGTGGTGTCGGTGAGCAGCAGTACCCGCGAGGTGTACGGCATCAGCTCGACCACCTGGCCCATCAGGCCACGGGCGTCGAGCACCGGCTGGCCCAGCACCACGCCGTCGCGTTCGCCCTTGTTGATCAGGATGCGGTGGGTAAAGGGGTTGGGGTCGACGCCGATCAGCTCGGCCACCTCGACCTTCTCGTTGACCAGCGCCGAGGAGTTGAGCAACTCGCGCAGGCGCACGTTCTGCTCGGTCAGGGCCGCCAGCTTCTGCAGGCGACCTTGCAGCAGCAAGGCTTCGGTCTTGAGTTTCTCGTTCTCGGCGATCAGCTCGGTGCGGCTGCCGAACTGGCTGGCCACCCCCTGCCACATGCGTTGCGGGAAGTCGCTGATGGTATAGGAAGGCATCAGCACCAGCGCCATCTGGCTGCGCAGCGGCTTGAGCAAGGTAAAGCGGGCGTCCACCACCATCAGGGCGATAGACAGCACAACCAGCACAAGCAGGTGCACGCCCAGCGAAGGGCCTTTGGCGAAAAGCGGTTTAATAGGCCGCTCCTCGAAGATTCAGGGGGTCATTCATACGGCAACGCACCGGCCTGCTTGCAGGATGGATGGAAACGACGCCCACACGCGCCACCAGCACATACAGGTAGCACTGTGGGCGCTACCTGTAAACCGGGGGACGGGGTGGGCGGTCAGCAAATCACTCGCTGGAGAGCAGGTCCATGGTGTGTTTGTCCATCATCTCCAGCGCGCGACCGCCGCCACGGGCGACACAGGTCAGCGGGTCTTCGGCGACGATCACCGGCAGGCCGGTTTCCTGGGCCAGCAGCTTGTCCAGGTCGCGCAGCAGCGCACCACCACCGGTCAGCACCAGGCCGCGCTCGGCGATGTCCGAAGCCAGCTCAGGTGGCGATTGCTCCAGGGCGCTCTTGACCGCCTGCACGATGGTCGCCAGCGATTCCTGAAGGGCTTCGAGCACTTCGTTGGAGTTCAGGGTGAAGGCACGTGGCACGCCTTCGGCCAGGTTGCGGCCGCGTACGTCGACTTCACGCACTTCGCCGCCCGGGTAGGCAGTACCGATTTCCTGCTTGATACGCTCGGCGGTGGACTCGCCGATCAGGCTGCCGTAGTTGCGGCGCACGTAGGTGACGATGGCCTCGTCGAAACGGTCGCCACCCACACGCACGGATTCGGCGTATACCACACCATTGAGGGAGATCAGTGCGATTTCGGTGGTACCACCACCAATATCGACGACCATCGAACCACGGGCTTCCTCGACCGGCAGGCCGGCACCGATGGCGGCGGCCATTGGCTCTTCGATCAGGAACACTTCACGGGCACCGGCACCGAGGGCCGACTCGCGAATGGCGCGGCGCTCTACCTGGGTCGACTTGCACGGAACGCAGATCAGCACGCGAGGGCTGGGCTGCAGAAAACTGTTTTCGTGAACCTTGTTGATGAAGTACTGCAGCATCTTTTCGCAGACGCTGAAATCGGCGATCACGCCGTCCTTCATCGGACGAATGGCAGCGATGTTGCCGGGCGTACGGCCGAGCATGCGCTTGGCCTCGGTGCCGACAGCGACGACACTTTTCTGGTTGCCGTGAGTACGAATGGCCACAACCGAAGGCTCATTCAGGACGATACCGCGCTCACGCACGTAAATAAGGGTGTTGGCAGTGCCCAGGTCGATGGAAAGATCGCTGGAAAACATGCCACGCAGTTTCTTGAACATGGGAAAGTGACCCTAGGCAACGCGTGGGTAAAAAAGTGCGGCAAACTCTAACAACGGCGGGGATTTTGGGCAAGGCGCCAATATGTTAAATTGGCAGTTTTTCCGAGCAAGCCAGCACACAATCGCGGCCTTATGACCGTAAATCTGCCAGCATGTTCCTCATTCGCGGACCAATTCCGTTTTTTGTTTTCCCCTGGAGATCCCCATGGCGCTTGAACGCTGCGACGTGGAAAAGATCGCTCACCTGGCCCGCCTGGGCCTCAATGAAGCCGATCTTCCGCGCACTACCGATGCCTTGAACAGTATTCTGGGTTTGGTCGACCAGATGCAAGCGGTCGACACCACTGGCATCGAGCCACTGGCCCACCCCCTTGAAGCCCGTCAGCGCCTGCGTGCCGACGTGGTAACAGAAAGTAACCAGAGAGACAGCTACCAGGCCATCGCCCCGGCGACCGAAAGCGGCCTGTACCTGGTTCCTAAAGTCATCGAGTAAGGGAATAGAGCCTGCCATGCATCAACTGACCCTGGCCGAGATCGCCCGCGGACTCGCCGACAAAGCCTTTTCTGCCGAAGAGCTGACCCGCACGCTGCTGGCGCGCATCCAGCAGCTCGACCCGCAAATCAACAGTTTCATCAGCGTCACCGAAGACCTGGCCCTGGACCAGGCGCGTGCCGCCGACGCCCGCCGTGCTGGCGGTGAAACCGGCGCCCTGCTGGGCGCCCCCATCGCCCACAAGGACCTGTTCTGCACCCAGGGCGTGCGCACCAGCTGCGGCTCGAAGATGCTCGACAACTTCGTCTCGCCGTATGACGCCACCGTGGTCAGCAAGCTGGCCGAGGCCGGCATGGTCACCCTGGGCAAGACCAACATGGACGAGTTCGCCATGGGTTCGGCCAACGAATCCAGCCACTACGGCGCGGTGAAGAACCCGTGGAACCTCGAACACGTGCCGGGCGGTTCGTCCGGCGGTTCGGCCGCTGCCGTGGCCGCGCGCCTGCTGCCGGCCACCACCGGCACCGACACCGGCGGTTCGATCCGCCAGCCGGCGGCGCTGACCAACCTCACCGGCCTCAAGCCGACCTACGGTCGCGTGTCGCGCTGGGGCATGATTGCCTACGCCTCCAGCCTCGACCAGGGTGGCCCGCTGGCGCGTACCGCCGAAGACTGCGCGCTGCTGCTGCAGGCCATGGCCGGTTTCGACGCCAAGGACTCCACCAGCATCGACGAACCGGTGCCCGACTACAGCGCCCCGCTCAACGCCTCGCTGCAGGGCCTGCGCATCGGCCTGCCGAAGGAGTACTTCGGTGCCGGCCTGGACCCGCGCATCGCCGACCTGATCCAGGCCAGCGTCAAGGAGCTGGAAAAGCTCGGCGCGGTGGTCAAGCAGATCAGCCTGCCGAACATGCAGCACGCGATCCCTGCGTACTACGTCATCGCCCCGGCCGAAGCCTCGTCCAACCTCTCGCGTTTCGACGGCGTGCGCTTCGGCTACCGCTGCGAAGACCCCAAGGACCTCACCGACCTGTACAAGCGTTCGCGCGGTGAAGGCTTCGGCCCCGAGGTGCAGCGGCGCATCATGGTCGGCGCCTACGCGCTGTCGGCCGGCTACTACGATGCCTACTACCTGCAGGCGCAGAAGATCCGCCGCCTGATCAAGAACGACTTCATGGCCGCCTTCGAAGAGGTCGACGTGATTCTCGGCCCGACCACGCCCAACCCGGCCTGGAAGCTTGGCGCCAAGAACAGCGACCCGGTCGCCGCCTACCTGGAAGACGTCTACACCATCACCGCCAACCTCGCCGGCCTGCCAGGCCTGTCGATGCCGGCCGGTTTTGTCGACGGCCTGCCGGTCGGCGTGCAACTGCTGGCCCCGTATTTCCAGGAAGGCCGCCTGCTCAACGTCGCGCACCGCTATCAGCAAGTGACTGATTGGCACACCCGCGCACCTACCGGCTTCTGAGGGACAGACACATGCAATGGGAAGTTGTGATCGGGCTGGAAATTCATACCCAGCTCGCCACCCAGTCGAAGATTTTCTCCGGCAGCGCCACCACGTTCGGCTCCGAGCCGAACACCCAGGCCAGCCTGATCGACCTGGGCATGCCCGGCGTGCTGCCGGTGCTCAACGAAGAAGCCGTGCGCATGGCCTGCATGTTCGGCCTGGCGATCGACGCCGAAATCGGCGAGCACAACGTGTTCGCGCGCAAGAACTACTTCTACCCCGACCTGCCCAAGGGCTACCAGATCAGCCAGATGGAGCTGCCGATCGTCGGCAAGGGCTACCTGGACATCGCCCTTGAAGACGGCACCGTCAAGCGCATCGGCATCACCCGCGCACACCTGGAGGAAGACGCCGGCAAGAGCCTGCACGAAGACTTCAGCGGCGCCACCGGCATCGACCTGAACCGCGCCGGCACGCCGCTGCTGGAAATCGTCTCCGAGCCGGAAATGCGCAGCGCCAAGGAAGCCGTGGCCTACGTCAAGGCGATCCACGCACTGGTGCGCTACCTGGGCATCTGCGACGGCAACATGGCCGAGGGCTCGCTGCGCTGCGACTGCAACGTGTCGATCCGGCCCAAGGGCCAGGTCGAGTTCGGCACCCGCTGCGAGATCAAGAACGTCAACTCGTTCCGCTTCATCGAGAAGGCGATCAACACCGAGGTGCAGCGCCAGATCGAACTGATCGAGGATGGCGGCCGGGTGATCCAGGAAACCCGCCTGTACGACCCGAACAAGGACGAGACCCGCTCCATGCGCAGCAAGGAGGAGGCCAACGACTACCGTTACTTCCCCGACCCGGACCTGCTGCCGGTGGTCATCGAGCCGGCGTTCCTCGACGCCATCCGCGCCACCCTGCCCGAACTGCCGCCGCAGAAGCGCGAGCGCTTCCAGAGCCAGTTCGGCCTGTCGGCCTACGACGCCAACGTGCTGGCCTCCAGCCGCGAGCAGGCCGACTACTTCGAGCAGGTGGTCGGTGTGTGCGGCGATGCCAAGCTGGCGGCCAACTGGGTCATGGTCGAGCTGGGCAGCCTGCTGAACAAGCTGGGCCTGGAGATCGACCAGGCGCCGGTCAGCGCCGCGCAACTGGGCGGCATGCTGCAGCGCATTCTGGACAACACCATCAGCGGCAAGATCGCCAAGGTGGTGTTCGAGAAGATGGCCGCCGGTGAAGGCGATGCCGACCAGATCATCGAGGCAGAAGGCCTGAAACAGGTGACCGACACCGGCGCGATCGAGAAGGTACTGGACGAAGTGCTGGCGGCCAACGCCGAGCAGGTCGAGCAGTACCGCGCGGCGGACGAGGCCAAGCGCGGCAAGATGTTCGGCTTCTTCGTCGGCCAGGCGATGAAGGCGTCCAAGGGCAAGGCCAACCCGCAACAGGTGAACCAATTGCTCAAGAGCAAGCTCGAAGGCTGAACCGCGTCGCCTGCATTCGCCGGCAACGCCGGCTCCTACAAGGACGCACCAATCCCTGCAGGAGCCGGCGTTGTCGGCGAAGGCCACACCACGGAGTAACCGGATACATGTGGCGTCCCCTTAGCGCACTGCTCGCGCTTTTCACCCTGCTCGCCGGCTGTGCCAGCCACACCCTCGACCCCCGCGGTTACGACCAGACCGGCACTGCCTCCTATTACGGTTCCCGCCATCACGGCAAACGCACCGCCAGTGGCGAACCCTTCGACCAGCACGGCCTGACCGCCGCCCATCGCAGCCTGCCCTTCGGCACCCGCGTGCAGGTCACCAACCTCGCCAACGACCGCCGCGTCGTGGTACGCATCAACGACCGCGGCCCGCATACCCGGGGTCGACTCATCGACCTGTCACGCGCCGCCGCCGACCAACTGGGCATGCTCCGTAGCGGAACCGCGCGGGTACGGGTACAAAGTCTCAGCAACTGACCCTGCTTCGGAGCACGACCATTTTCGACCTGGCCGCTTTACCCACCTTCAGCCTGCTGCAACTGGCCCTGGGCCTGCTGCTGCTGATCACCGGCGCCGAACTGCTGGTGCGCGCCGCCCTGCGCCTGGCCGCCAGCCTGCAGGTGCGTCCGCTGATCATCGGCCTGAGCCTGGTGGCCTTCGGCAGCAGCGCCCCGCAACTGACCGTGAGCCTGCAGGCGGCCTACACCGGCGCACCCGACGTGGCGGTGGGCAGCGTGATCGGCAGCAACATCTTCAACGTGCTGGTCACCCTGGGCCTGGCCGCCCTGATCATCCCCCTGCGCGTTTCGCGGCAACTGGTACGCCTGGATATCCCGCTGATGATCGGCGCCAGCCTGCTGGTGTACCTGCTGGCCCTGGACGAGCGCATCGGCCGCCTCGAAGGCGCCCTGCTGCTGCTCGGGCTGGTTGCCTACCTGGCCATCCTGTGGCATCAGTCACGCCACCACGCACGCACCTACCCCGCCCCCGGCCCGCGGCCGCAGCGTGGCGTCGGCTTCTGGTTCGGCACCCTGGCACTGATGCTCACCGGCCTGGGCCTGCTGAGCCTGGCCGGGCACCTGTTGCTGGAGGCAGCAGTGGAAGTGGCCGTAGACCTGGGCCTGTCGGAGCGGGTGATCGGCCTGACCGTGGTGGCGGTATGCACCTCGCTGCCGGAGCTGGCCACCTCGCTGATCGCCGCCTTGCGCGGCGAGCGTGAAATCGCCGTGGGCAACGTGATCGGCAGCAACCTGTTCAACCTGCTGGCGGTGCTCGGGCTGACCGCGCTGGTGGCCCCGGTGCCGCTGTCGATCTCGCCCAACGCGCTGGCCTTCGACCTGCCGGTGATGCTCGGCGTGGCCGTGCTGACCCTGCCGGTGTTCTATTCCGGCTACCGCGTCACCCGCGCCGAAGGTCTGGTGTTCCTGTGTCTTTACCTGGCCTATGGTCTGCACGTGGTGGCCTTCACCACCGGCATGCCGCTGGCCAACCGTCTGGAGCAGCTGATGCTGCTTTATGTCCTGCCGACGCTGGCGGTGGTGCTGATGTACACCACCGTGCGCGCCTGGCGCCGCCAACACTAAGGAAAACAACATGGGCGAGAGCAAAAAAACCGGCGAACAGGTTCGCCGCCAGGTCATGGGCGATGCATTCGTGGACCGTGCACTGGGCAATGCCACCGAGTTCACCGAGCCGCTGCAGGCGTTCGTCAACGAGCACGCCTGGGGCAGCGTGTGGAGCCGCGAGGGCCTGCCGCTGAAAACCCGCAGCCTGATCACCCTGGCGGCGCTGACCGCGCTCAAGTGCCCGCAGGAGCTCAAGGGCCACGTGCGTGGCGCCCTGAACAACGGCTGTACGGTGGAAGAGATTCGCGAGGCGTTGCTGCATTGCGCCGTGTACGCCGGCGTACCGGCGGCGATCGATGCGTTTCGCGCCGCCCAGGAAGTGATCGACAGCTACCAGCAGGGCTGACCGATCACCCCGCAGGGCCGTCAGCCGGCGACGGCGGCGGCCTTCTGCCCCTTCTTCTTGAGCCAGAACGCCACGCCCAGGGTGGCGATCCAGGCCGGAATCAGCAGTACCGAGATGCGGATCGGCGGGGTCAGGTACATCACCACCAGAATCAGCACGATGAACGCCAGGCACAGGTAGTTGGTGACCGGGTGCCCCCAGCTCTTGTAGAAGGTCGACTCGCCGGCAGCGATCTTGGCCTTGCGAAACTTCAGGTGGGTGATGCTGATGCTCGCCCAGTTGATCACCAGTGCCGACACCGCCAGCGCCATGAGCAGGCCGAAGGCTTCGCCCGGCATCAGGTAGTTGATCAGCACGCACAGGCCGGTGGCCACCGCCGATACGCCCAGCGCCGCCAGCGGCACGCCACGACGGTTGATCTTGAGCAGTGCGCGCGGCGCATCACCCTGGCTGGCCAGGCCGAACAGCATGCGGCTGTTGCAGTACACGCAGCTGTTGTACACCGACAGCGCGGCAGTCAGCACCACCACGTTGAGAATGGTGGCCACCAGGTTGCTGTCCAGGTTGTGGAAGATCATCACGAACGGGCTGCCGCCCTGCACCACCTTCTGCCAGGGGTACAGCGACAGCAGCACCGCCAGTGCGCCGATGTAGAAGATCAGGATGCGGTACACCACCTGGTTGGTCGCGCGTGGAATGCTGTAGCGCGGGTTGTCCGCCTCGGCCGCGGTGATGCCGACCAGTTCCAGCCCGCCGAAGGAGAACATGATCACCGCCATCGCCATCACCAGCCCGGTGATGCCATTGGGGAAGAACCCGCCGTACTGCCACAGGTTGGCCACGCTGGCATCCGGCCCGCCGCTGCCGCTGGCCAGCAGCCAGGCGCCGAAGCCGATCATGCTGACGATGGCGATCACCTTGACCAGCGCGAACCAGAATTCCAGCTCGCCGTACACCTTGACCTGGGTGAGGTTGATCAGGTTGATCGCCACGAAGAAGATCGCTGCAGTGGCCCAGGTGGGGAAGTCCGGCCACCAGTACTGCACGTAGATACCCACCGCCGTCAGCTCGGCCATGCCCACCAGCACATAGACCACCCAGTAGTTCCAGCCCGAGACGAAGCCGGCGAACTCGTTCCAGTAGCGGTGCGCAAAGTGGCTGAAGCTGCCCGCCACCGGTTCCTCGACCACCATCTCACCCAGCTGGCGCATGATGAAAAAGGCCATCAGGCCGGCGATGGCGTAGCCCAGCAGCACGGCAGGGCCTGCCATCTGGATGGTCTGGGCGATGCCCAGGAACAACCCGGTGCCGATGGCGCCGCCCAGCGCGATCAACTGGATGTGACGGTTCTTCAGGCCGCGATGCAAACGCTCGGGCGTGATCTGGTCTTGCATGAAGTGTCCTCAGGCAGGGAGGCCGTTATTTTGAGTGTGGGCGACAGGATCTAGATCCAGCCGCCCCACTGCAAGATAAATATGCCGATATTCGTCGTAACTGCGGCCATCAGCGTGGTAATCACGATGATCGAGGCGGCCAGCTGGTGATTGCCGTTGGCCGCGCGCGCCATCACATAGCTGGACGCGGCGGTGGGGCTGGCGATGTACAGGAACAGCACCCCCAGCTCCGCGCCGCGAAAGCCGCACAACCAGGCACCGAAGGTGGCCAGCAGCGGCAGCCACACCATCTTTACCAGGCTGGCACTCAGCGCCATGCGCCCGCTGGCGTGCAACGAGGCCATCGACAGCGTGCCGCCGATGCAGATCAGCGCCAGCGGCAGGGTCATCTGCGCCAGGTAGTCACCGGAGGTCAGCAGCCAGTTGGGCAGCCCCACCTTGGCATACGCCAGCACGCCGGCCACCAGCACACTGATGATCAGCGGGTTGCGCAGGATGCTCTTGAGGATGCTCCAGGGGTCGGACTTGATGGTCGGGCTGTACACCGCCAGCACCACGGCCGACAGCGAGTTGTAGAGCAGGATCACCAGCCCGGCCAGCACCGCGCCGATGGAGATGCCATGATCGCCGTACATGCTCCCGGCCAGCGCCAGGCCGATGACCGCATTGTTGCCGCGAAAGCCGCCCTGGGCGTAGATGCCGCGATCTTCACGGGGGCAGCGCCAGATCGCGATCAGCCAGGCCAGGCCGAAACTGCCCAGGGTGGCGACGGTGAAATACAGCAGCAGCGAGGGCTGGACCGCCGCCTCGAGATCGGCGTGGTAGATGCCCAGAAACAGCAGCGCCGGCATGCTCACGTTGAACACCAGGGCCGAGGCGGTCTGGATGAAGCTGTCGTTGATGGCGTTGATGCGGCGCAGCAGCACGCCCATGAACATCATCGCGAACACCGGCGCGGTGATGTTCAGGGTCTGGAGAAAAAGGGCGAGCATGCAGGTGGTCCCGTCGGCGTCGTTAGGGAGCTAATCATACGTCAACCTTGGGGCTGCCATGCAGCCCCTTCGGCGCCAGTGCCGGCGCCATCAGGTTCACACCGACCACGTAGGAGCCGGCCTTGCCGGCGAAGAGGCCCTGAGGTTCAGCGCCGAACCGGGCGCTTCTGCAATTTGCGCTGCAGGGTACGCCGGTGCATGCCCAGCGCCCGCGCCGTGGCCGAGATATTGCCCTCATGCTCGGTCAGCACACGCTGGATGTGCTCCCACTGCAGGCGGTCCACCGACATCGGGTTTTCCGGTACCAGCGTGTCCAGGTCGGCGTGCTCGGACGCCAGCGCCGCCAGCACGTCGTCGGCATCGGCCGGCTTGCACAGGTAATTGCAGGCGCCGCGCTTGATCGCCTCCACCGCGGTGGCAATGCTCGAATAGCCGGTGAGGATCACCACGCGCATCTCCGGGTCCAGTTCCAGCAGCTTGGGCAGCAGCACCAGCCCGGAGTCGCCCTCCATCTTCAGGTCCAGCGTGGCGTAGTCCGGCACGTCCTGCTGGGCAATCTGCAGGCCCTCTTCGGCAGAACCCGCCGTGCTCACGCGAAACCCGCGCCGGCTCATGGCCCGGGCCATCACCCGGGTAAACGTGGCGTCGTCATCCACCAGCAGCAGGTGCGGCAGCTCTTCGCCTTCAGCCTGAATTTCATCACTCATCACACGTCTCCTCGCGCGTCACGCGGCAGGCGCAGCTCGGTGAGCGTACCGCCTTCCTCATGACTATAGAGTTTTACCGAGCCGCCAGCACGGGTCACGCTGGCCTTGCTCAAGAACAGGCCAAGGCCGAAGCCCTTGCCCTTGGTGGTAAAGAAGGGTTTGCCGATCTGCTCGGCGATTGCCACCGGCACGCCGGGGCCATGGTCGCGAATGCTGATCACGATGTCCTCGGCGTCCCAGTCTAGGTACACCTCCAGGTCATTGGGGCAGGCATCGGCTGCATTGTTCAACAGGTTCAGCAGGGCCTGGGTCAGGTCCGGCGGCGGCGCCAGGCGCGGCACCGTACCCTGGCCCAGGCGCTGGAAGCGATAGCTGGCCTCGGGGCGCATCAGGTGCCAGCGGTTGAGCGCCTCGTCCAGCCAGAAGCTCGCCTCCTGCTCTTGCACCGCCATGCGCCGATTGGCCTCGGCGGCGCGCACCAGGTTCTGCAAGGTGTGCTTGCACTGCTTGACCTGCTCCTGCAGCGTCTCCAGGTCTTCCTGCAGCAGCGGGTCGGTGTGGTCCTGGCGCATCTCGTTGATCAGCACGCTCATGGTCGCCAGCGGCGTGCCCAGCTCATGGGCGGCACCGGCGGCCTGGGTGGCCACGGCCAGCAGTTGCTGGTCGCGCAGGCCTTCCTCGCGGCGCTGGGCCTGGAACTGCTGCTGGCGACGCAGCTCTTCGGCCATCTTGGCGGCAAAGAAGGTGATCACCCCGGCGGCCAGGGCAAAACTCAGCCACATGCCGTAGATCTGCATCTTCTCGCGGGCCATGGGGAAGGTTTCGAGCGGGAAGTACTGCACCAGCAGCAGGGTGTAGGCCACCAGCGCAATGCCCGACAGAATCAGCGAATACAGCCATGGCAGCGTCACCGCGGCAATCGCCAGGGGTACCAGGTAATAGGACACGAAGGGGTTGGTCGAGCCCCCGGAAAAATACAGCAGCGCACTGTGGATCAGCAGGTCGCAGGCCAGCTGCACCGCATACTCCAGCTCGGTGACCGGCAGCGAGGTGCGCAGCCGGATGGCCGTGAGCACGCACAGCACCATGGAGAACCCCAGGGTGATGCTCAGCGCCAGCCACGGCAGTGGCAGCAGTTCGGTCCAGTAGGCGACCGCCACCGAACCGGCCTGGGCGGCCAGCACCAGGGTGCGGATGAAGGTCAGGCGCCAGAGGTTCTGACGTGTGGCAGACAGCATGAGTACGGGGGCGAGCATGAGCTCTCCTGATGAGTGCTCCAGGTGAATCGTGGCGAGTATACCCAAGCTGCACCCCGCGCTGCAGCAATGCGGCAAAGCGCCACAGGCACACCGGCATCGATGATGGCTTTTTGAACCTCGTCGGTTTGTGCGAGTCTGATGGGGTCTGCGTGGTCGGGATCGACCGCCGCCACGCCTCAATTTCAAGGAGTTGCCCATGCACACTGTGTCTCGCGCCAGTACCACCCTCGTCCTCGCGACCGGCCTGTTTGCCAGCTTTGCGGCACTGGCCGACGAGCCTCGCTACAACCAGGTCTCACTGCGCGCCGAAGCCAGCAAGGAAGTCGCCCGCGACCTGATGGTCGTGACCCTGTACACCGAGGCGCAGAACACCGACCCGGCCAAGCTGGCCAACGAGATCACCACCAGCATGAACAAGGCGCTGGAAAAGGCCCGTGCGGTCAAGGACGTCAAGCTCAGCCAGGACAGCCGCAACAGCTACCCGATCTACGACAACAAGAACCAGAAGATCACCGGCTGGCGCGAACGTGCCGAGCTGCGCCTGGAAAGCGCGAACTTCCCGGCGCTGTCCAAGCTCACCGGCGAGCTGCTGCAGGACCTGAAGATGGGCGGGATGGATTTCGCCATCGCCCCGGCCACCCGCAAGAGCAGCGAAGACGCCCTGCTCAAGGATGCCATCGACGCCTTCAAGGCCCGCGCCCAGCTGACCACCGAAGCCCTCGGCGGCAAGGGCTACAAGGTGGTCAACCTGAACCTCAACAGCAGCGGCTACCCGCACCCCTACGCCCGCGGGGCCATGATGATGAAGGCCAGCATGGACGCCGAAGCCGCGCCAAGCCCGGAAATCGAAGCCGGTACCAGCCAGGTCAGCCTCAGCGCCGACGGCACCATCGAAGTGCTGATGCCCTGATTCACCCGCGGGCAACGCCTGCATCGCTGTCAGCTATGGTTTGAGGGTCGCGCTGGTCAACAGGCCAGCCTCCCTGCCCGCCGAGCGGCCCCACTGGCCGCCCGGCGCACCAATGACATCGATGAGGCCAACAATGCTCAAACACGCGGTCCTTCCCTACCTGCTCGGCGCAGGCCTGCTGGCCGGCGCACCGCTGGCCCATGCGGCCAGCAACCTGGTGTTCTGCTCCGAGGGCAGCCCGGCGGGCTTCGACCCGGGCCAGTACACCACCAGCACCGACTTCGACGCCTCGGCCGAGACCGTCTTCAACCGCCTCAGCCAGTTCGAACGCGGCGGTACGGCGGTGATCCCCGGGCCTGCCACACGCTGGGACATCAGCGACGACGGCCTGAGCTACACCTTCCACCTGCGCGAAGGCGTGCAGTTCCACAGCACCGACTACTTCAAGCCCAGCCGCCCCTTCAACGCCGATGACGTGCTGTTCACCTTCAACCGCATGCTCGACAGGAACCTGCCGTTTCGCAAGGCCTACCCCACCGAGTTCCCCTACTTCACCGACATGGGCATGGACAAGAACATCGTCAAGCTCGAAAAACTCGACGAACACACGGTCAGGTTCACCCTGGCCAGCGTGGACGCCGCGTTCATCCAGAACATGGCCATGAGCTTCGCCTCGATCCAGTCCGCCGAATACGCCGAGCAACTGCTCAAGCAGGGCAAGCCGGCCGACATCAACCAGAAGCCGATCGGCACCGGCCCCTTCGTGTTCGCCAAGTACCAGAAAGACGCGCAGATCCGCTTCAAGGGCAACAAGACCTACTGGCAACCGCAGGACGTGAAGATCGACAACCTGATCTTCGCCATCACCACCGACCCGTCGGTGCGCATGCAGAAGCTCAAGAAGAACGAATGCCAGATCACCCTGTTCCCGCGCCCGGCCGACCTCAAGTCGCTGGAAGCGGACCCCAACCTGAACCTGCCGCACCAGGCCGGCTTCAACCTGGGCTACATCGCCTACAACGTGACCGACCCGATCAAGGGCACCACCGCGCCCAACCCCATGGCCCAGCTCAAGGTGCGCCAGGCCCTGGACATGGCGGTGAACAAGCAGCAGATCATCGACGCGGTGTACCAGGGCGCGGGGCAGCTGGCAGTCAATGCCATGCCGCCCACCCAGTGGAGCTACGACGACACCATCAAGGACGTGCCCTACGACCCGGCCAAAGCCAAGGCGCTGGTGCAGGAGGCCGGGGTCAGGGAGGGCACCGAGATCACCCTGTGGGCCATGCCGGTGCAACGCCCCTACAACCCCAACGCCCGGCTCATGGCCGAGATGATCCAGGCCGACTGGGCGAAAATCGGCATCAAGGCCAGCATCGTCAGCTACGAGTGGGGCGAATACATGAAGCGCGCCAAGGCCGGTGAGAACGGCGCCATGCTGATCGGCTGGAGCGGCGACAACGGCGACCCGGACAACTGGCTGGGCACCCTCTACGGCTGCGACGCGGTGAACGGCAACAACTTCTCCAAATGGTGCGACCCCGCCTACGACGCACTGATCAAGCAGGCCAAGGCCACCCCCGACCAGGCCCGACGCACCGAGCTGTACAAGCAGGCGCAGCACATCATCAAGGCGCAGGTGCCGATCACCCCGATCGCCCATTCCACGGTGTACCAGCCGATGCGCAAGACCGTGCAGGACTTCAAGATCAGCCCCTTCGGCCTGAATGCCTTCTACGGCGTAAGCGTCAGCCAATAGACACGCAACGCGATGTTTAGCCTGTCCCTGCGGGCGCCGAGCTCATCGGTGCACGCGGGGCACTGATACCTGCTTGAAAATTACGACACCACACCAAGATTTTTCCCACGCCTCACACCCACTTCCTTACCTGCACGCCCGCCGCCCGCGTCCCTACCGTGGAGCGCGTGGTGGTGCTGGCACCCTGCTGTCGCCGCGCCCCCCACGCCTCGTACAACAACAAAGGAATGGGACCGCATGCGTATTTCTCCGGTTTTCGCCGCACTGCTGGGCCTGGGGGCACTGGCCTATGGCCCGACAGCCCTGGCCAAGGGCAACCTGGTGTTCTGCTCCGAGGGCAGCCCGGGCGGCTTCGATATCGCCCAGTACACCACCTCCATCGAAAACGACGCCGCCGAGCCGCTGTACAACGGCCTGGTGGAATTCGAACGCGGCGCCACCCGCGTCATCCCCTCGCTGGCGACCGGCTGGGACGTTTCCGATGACGGCCTGACCTATACCTTCCGCCTGCGCCAGGGCGTGAAGTTCCACGCCAACAAGGACTTCACCCCCACCCGCGACTTCAACGCCGACGACGTGCTGCTCACCTTCCAGCGCATGCTCGACCCGCAGCACCCGTTTCGCGTGGCCTACCCGGCCGAGTTCCCCTACTTCGTCAGCATGGACCTGGACAAGAACATCGCCCGGGTCGAAAAGCGCGACCCCTACACGGTGGTCTTCACCCTCAACAGCGTCGACGCCGCCTTCATCCAGAACCTGGCCATGGGCTTTGCCTCGATCGTCTCGGCCGAATACGCCACCCAGCTGATGGCCAGCGGGCGCCTCAGCGACTTCGACCAGAAGCCGATCGGCACCGGCCCCTTCGTGTTCCAGCGCTACCAGAAGGATGCGCAGATCCGCTACCGGGCCAACCCCGACTACTGGGACCCGCAGCAGGTCAGGCTCGACCAGCTGATCTTCTCGATCAACACCGACGCCTCGGTGCGGGTGCAGAAGCTGCGCAAGGGGGAATGCCAGGTCACCGTCAACCCGCGCCCCGCCGACCTCAAGGCCCTGGCCGCCGACCCGAAGATCAACATGCTCGACCAGCCCGGCTTCAACCTGGGCTACATCGCCTACAACGTGCAGCACCCGCCGTTCGACCAGTTGCAGGTGCGCCAGGCCATGGACATGGCGGTGAACAAGGCGGCCATCGTCAAGGCGGTGTACCAGGATGCCGGCCAACTGGCCGTGAACTTCATGCCGCCCACCCAGTGGTCCTACGACCCGAGCATCCGCGATGCCGGCTACGACCCCGACAAGGCCCGCGCCCTGCTGGCCGCCGCCGGGGTCAAGCCCGGCACGCGCATCACCCTGTGGGCCATGCCGGTGCAGCGCCCCTACAACCCCAACGCCAAGCTGATGGCCGAGATGCTCCAGGCCGACTGGGGCAAGGTCGGGCTGGACGTGAAGATCGTCAGCTACGAATGGGGCGAGTACATCAAGCGCACCAAGAACGGCGAGCACGACGTGATGCTGCTGGGCTGGACCGGTGACAACGGCGACCCCGACAACTGGATGGGCACCCTCTACAGCTGCGGTGCCATCGGCAGCAACAACGTGTCGATGTGGTGCGACCCCGAATACGACGCCCTGGTGCAGCAGGCCAAGCGCATCACCGACCCCGCCGCGCGCACCGCGCTGTACCAGCAGGCCCAGCAGCGCATGAAGCAGCAGGTGCCGATCACCCCGGTCGCCCACTCCACCGTGCATCAACCGCTGAGCGTCCGGGTACAGGACTTCAAGGTCAGCCCGTTCGGGCGCAACAGTTTTTCGGGCGTCAGCGTCGACTGACCTCTGCCCGCCCCCTCCCAAGGTTCACCGCCGCACCCGCCGGGCTCACGAGGCCCGGCGGCTAATAAAAACATGCAAAGGAGCATCACCTTGAGACCTACCCGACACGCAGCACTTGCCCTGGCCCTTGGCGGCCTGAGCGCGCTGGCCCAGGCCGAGCCCGTCAGCCAGGATTTCGTTGCGCTTACCCTGCGCACCACCTCCGACCAGGCCCAGGCCAGCGGCTTTATCGACGGCCAGCGCCTGTCCGGCTCGACCCGCAACTGGTACGCCCACGAGCACGCCACCCGCGGGCCACTGTGGTCGTACAGCAAGCGCGACGGCAGCCGCCACCCCACCAGCAGCCGCGACAACTGGGTCCAGGGCACCCTCCTCAACTACACCTCCGGCTTCACCGAGGGCACCGTGGGCCTGAGCACCGAAGTGGCGCTGTACAACGCGGTGGCCCTGCAGCGCGGTCGCGCCAGCGTGGCCGGGCCGAACAACCGCACCCTCACCCACGGCGACGGCGAGGTGCTCGACCAGTGGAGCAAGATCGGCCTGGCCAACCTCAAGGCCCGGGTGTCCAACACCACCCTCACCGCCGGCCGCCAGTCCATCGACACCCCGGTGATCGCCTACATCGGCAACCGCGCACTGCCCTCCAGCTTCCAGGGCGTGAGCCTGCACAGCGCCGAGTTCGACAACCTGAGCTTCGACCTGGGCACCTTCGACCGCGTGTCGATGCGTACCGAGCAGGGCCAGAGCAAGTTTCGCTCCGAGTATGGCGATTCCCGCCAGTTCACCGACCGGGTCAGCATGGCCGGGGTCAACTACCAGCCGCTGCAGAGCCTGAGCACCAGCCTCTACGTGTCCAAGGTCGAGGACCTGTGGAACCAGTACTACTTCGGCGCCAACCACCTGCTGGGCGACAACGCGGTGCTGGGCCTGAACACCGGGCTCAACTACTACAAGACCCGCGACGCCGGCCAGAGCAAGCTGGGCGCCATCGACAACGACACCTTCAGCCTGTCGCTGGCCCTGACCCACCAGGCGCACACCGTGTCGGTCGCCTACCAGCAGGTCAACGGCAACGAGTACTTCGACTACCTGCACGACACCAACGCGATCTTCCTGGCCAACTCGCTGCTGTCGGATTTCAACGGCCCCAACGAGAAATCACTGCAGATCGGCTACGTGCTGAACATGGCCCCCTTCGGCGTGCCCGGCCTCAAGTTCAACCTGTACAACGCCCGCGGCTGGGGCATCGACGGCACCCATTACAAGGGCGGTGGCTACGACGTGAAGAACCTCGACGGCGAGCACCACGACGAATGGGGCATCGGCACCAGCTATGCCGTACAAGGCGGCGCGTTCAAGGACACCACCGTGCGCGCCACCTACACCACCCACCGCGCCAGCAAATTGCAGGGTGACGGGAGCCTGAACGAGGTGCGCGTGGTCACAACCATTCCGTTCAACATCCTCTAGGGCGGCAGGTCGCGGCCGATTCGCCGAATCGGCCGCGATGGCTACGCTGGTTTAATCGAATGCAGGGAAGTGTCATGAAACAGTCAACCCTACAGGCTGCCCTTGCAGCCATCCTGTTGAGCGCCGCAGCCCCGCTGATGGCCAAGCCCCTGGTGGTGTGCACCGAGGCCAGCCCCGAGGGCTTCGACATCGTGCAGTACACCACGGCCGTCACCGCCGATGCCGCCGCAGAAACCCTGTTCAACCGCCTGGTGGACTTCAAGCCCGGCACCACCGAGGTGCAGCCGGCCCTGGCCGAACGCTGGGAGGTCAGCCCCGACGGCCTGACCTACACCTTTCACCTGCGCAGCGGGGTCAGGTTCCACACCACCGACTACTTCACCCCCACCCGCGACCTGAACGCCGACGACGTGCTGTGGAGCTTCCAGCGCCAGCTCGACCCCGCCCACCCCTGGCACGACAAGACCAGCATCGGCTTCCCCTATTTCGAGAGCATGGGTTTCCAGCACCTGCTCAAATCGGTGGAAAAGCTCGACCCGCACACCGTGGCGTTTCACCTGACCCGCCCCGAGGCGCCGTTTCTGCGCGACCTGGCCATGGCCTTCACCTCGATCTATTCCGCCGAATACGCCGACCAGTTGCTCAAGGCCGGCACCACCGCCGAACTCAACAGCAAGCCGGTCGGCACCGGCCCGTTCATCTTCCAGCGCTACAACAAGGACGCGCAGGTGCGCTACAGACCCAACCCGGACTACTTTCGCGGCAAGCCGCCGAGCGATGCACTGATCTTCGCCATCACCCCCGACAACAACGTGCGCCTGCAGAAGCTGCGCGCCAACGAGTGCCAGGTGGCGCTGTACCCCAAGCCCGACGACATACCCGGCATCAAGGCCGACGCGCGCCTGAAGGTGGCCGAAATGGAGGCCCTGACCACCGGCTACATCTCGCTCAACACCGAGCACAGGTACCTGAGCGACGTGCGCGTACGACGCGCCATCAACCTGGCCTTCGACCGCGAACACCATGTCGAGCAACTGTTCGGCAAGGGCAACGCCCTGCTGGCGGTGAACCCCTACCCGCCGACCCTGATGGGCTACAACAGCCAGAACCGCAACCCGCCCCGCGACCTGGAACAGGCCCGCGCGCTGCTCAAGGAGGCCGGCGTACCCGAAGGCACCGTGCTCACCCTGTTCACCCGCAACGGCGGCGGGCCCACCAACCCCAACCCGCGCCTGAGCGCCGAGATGCTTCAGGCCGACCTTGCCCAGGTCGGCCTGAAGGTCGACATCCGCGTGATGGAATGGGCCGAGATGCTGCGCCGCGCCAAGGCCGGCGAAGCCGACATGGTGTCGGCCGGCTGGGCGGGCGACAACGGCGACCCGGACAACTTCCTGACCCCGCTGCTCAGCTGCGCCGCAGCGAAGAATGGGGAAAACTACGCACGCTGGTGCAACCCGCGATTCCAGGTGCTGATCGACCACGCCCGCGAAACCGCCGACCCCGATCAACGCGCCGCACTCTATGTCCAGGCACTGGCGGTGTACGATGAGGCCAAACCGTGGATCAACATGGCCCACCCGAAGGTGTTCACCGCCCTGCGCGAGAACGTCGAGGGCTACGTCATCAACCCGATGACCAACAACAACTTCGCCACCACGCGGGTGAAGTAGAACGATAACGCTTGCAGCGCCCGCCCCCGGGCGCTCGCAGGCATGCCTTAGGCTGATGAGGTACACCACACGATGTTTAGTTTTATTGCACGGCGTCTGGGCCTGTTGATCCCGTCGTTCTTCGGCATCACCCTGCTCACGTTCGCGCTCATACGCCTGATCCCCGGTGACCCGGTGGAGGTGATGATGGGCGAACGCAGGGTCGACCCCGAGATGCACGCCCAGGCCATGGAACGGCTCGGCCTGAACAAGCCGCTGGCGCAGCAGTACCTGGACTACGTCGGCAAACTGGCCCAGGGCGACCTGGGCGAGTCGCTGCGTACCCGCGAAAGCGTGTGGCACGAGTTTCTCGCGCTGTTCCCCGCCACCCTCGAACTGGCCATGGCCGCGCTGCTGTTCGCCGGCATCGTCGGGCTGCTGGCCGGGGTGATCGCCGCGCTCAAGCGCGGCTCGCTGTTCGATCACGGGGTCATGGGCATCTCACTGGCCGGCTACTCGATGCCGATCTTCTGGTGGGGCCTGATCCTGATCATGTTCTTCTCGGTCGGGTTGGGCTGGACGCCGGTGTCCGGGCGCATCGACCTGCTCTACGACATCGAGCCGACCACCGGCTTCATGCTCATCGACACCCTGCTCAGCGACGAGGAAGGCGCGTTCAAGGACGCGTTGATGCACCTGATCCTGCCGGCCATCGTGCTCGGCACCATCCCGCTGGCGGTGATCGCACGCATGACCCGCTCCTCGATGCTCGAAGTGCTGCGCGAGGACTACATCCGCACCGCACGGGCCAAGGGCCTGTCGCCGGCACGGGTGGTGTTCGTGCACGGCCTGCGCAACGCGCTGATCCCGGTGCTTACGGTGGTCGGCCTGCAGGTCGGCACGTTGCTCGGTGGCGCGGTGCTTACCGAAACCATCTTTTCCTGGCCGGGCATCGGCAAATGGCTGATCGAAGCCATCGGCGCCCGTGACTACCCCGTGGTACAGAACGGCATCCTGTTGATTGCCTGCCTGGTGATCCTGGTCAACTTCGTCGTGGACATCCTCTACGGCCTGGCCAACCCACGCATCCGACATCAGCGCTGAGGCCTTCGCTCATGACCAATCCGCTTGCAAAAAACGCTGCCGTCGACGCCGCGCCGCTCGACCAGAGCCTGCTCTACCCCTCCCCCTACAAGGAATTCTGGCACGCCTTCTCACGCAACAAGGGCGCGGTGGCCGGCCTGCTGTTCATGTGCCTGATCGTGTTCTGCGCGCTGTTCGCCCCGTGGGTGGCGCCGCACAACCCCAGCGAGCAGTACCGCGACTTCCTGCTGACCCCGCCGGTATGGCTCGAAGGCGGCCAGTGGCAGTTTCTGCTGGGTACCGACGAGCTGGGCCGCGACCTGCTCTCGCGGCTGATCCAGGGTTCGCGCCTGTCGCTGCTGATCGGCCTGTCGTCGGTACTGATCTCGCTGATCCCGGGCGTGCTGCTGGGCCTGCTGGCCGGGTTTTTCCCGCGCCTGCTTGGCCCGTCCATCATGCGCCTGATGGACGTGATGCTGGCGCTGCCCTCGCTGCTGCTGGCGGTGGCCATCGTGGCGATCCTGGGCCCTGGCCTGATCAACACCGTGATCGCCATCGCCATCGTCTCGCTGCCGGCCTACGTGCGCCTGACCCGCGCCGCGGTGATGGGCGAGCTGAACCGCGACTACGTCACCGCCGCACGCCTGGCCGGGGCACGCCTGCCGCGCCTGATGTTCGTGACCGTGCTGCCCAACTGCATGGCGCCGCTGATCGTGCAGGCCACCCTGAGTTTCAGTTCGGCGATTCTCGATGCCGCCGCGCTGGGCTTCCTGGGCCTGGGCGTGCAACCGCCGACCCCGGAGTGGGGCACCATGCTGGCCTCGGCCCGCGACTACATCGAACGCGCCTGGTGGGTGGTCAGCCTGCCGGGCCTGACCATCCTGCTCAGCGTGCTGGCAATCAACCTGATGGGCGACGGGCTGCGCGATGCGCTGGACCCGAAACTCAAGAATGCCGCCTGAGGAGAAGCCCATGTCACTTCTACACATCAAGAACCTGAGCGTGCGCTTCGGCGACGCCTCGGCGGTACCGGTGGTCGACGGCCTCGACCTGAACGTGGAAAAGGGCGAGGTGCTGGCGATTGTCGGCGAGTCCGGCTCGGGCAAGTCGGTGACCATGATGGCGCTGATGGGCCTGATCGACGCCCCCGGGCGCATCACCGCCGACGCCTTGACCTTCAACGGCAGCGACATGCTCACCCTGAGCGGCCGGCAGCGGCGCAAGGTGGTCGGCAAGGACATGGCGATGGTCTTCCAGGACCCCATGACCGCACTCAACCCCAGCTACACCGTGGGTTTCCAGATCGAGGAGGTGCTGCGCCAGCACCTGGGGCTGCGCGGCAAGGCGGCTCGCCAGCGTGCGCTGGAGCTGCTGAAGAAGGTCGAGATCCCGGCCCCGGAAAGCCGCCTGGATGCCTACCCCCACCAACTCTCCGGCGGCATGAGCCAGCGCGTGGCAATCGCCATGGCGATTGCCGGCGAACCCAAGCTGCTGATCGCCGACGAGCCCACCACGGCCCTGGACGTGACCATTCAGGCGCAGATCATGGAGCTGCTGCTCAACCTGCAGAAAGAGCAGGACATGGCGCTGATCCTGATTACCCACGACCTTGCCGTGGTGGCCGAAACCGCCCGCCGCGTGTGCGTGATGTATGCCGGCCAGGCAGTGGAAGTCGGCCAGGTGCCCGAGCTGTTCGAGGTGCCTGCGCACCCCTACAGCGAAGCCCTGCTGGCAGCGATCCCCGAGCACAGCGAAGGCGCCGAGCGCCTGGCGACCCTGCCCGGCATCGTGCCCGGACGCTACGACCGGCCCCACGGCTGCCTGCTGTCGCCGCGCTGCCCCTACGTGCAGGACCACTGCCGCCAGCAGCGTCCGAGCCTGGACCCCAAGGCCCACAGCCTGGCCCGCTGCTTCTACCCGCTCAACCAGGAGGTGGCGTGATGAGCGTCGTACTGACCGCCCGTGACCTCACCCGTCATTACGAAGTGTCCCTGGGCCTGTTCAAGGGCCATGCCCTGGTACGCGCCCTCAATGGGGTGTCGTTCGAACTGGAGGCCGGCAAGACCCTGGCCGTGGTCGGCGAATCCGGCTGCGGCAAGTCGACCCTGGCCCGCGCCCTGACCCTGATCGAGGAACCGTCGTCGGGCTCGTTGCAGATCGCCGGGCAGGAGGTGGCCGGTGCCAGCAAGCAGCAGCGCCGGCAACTGCGCCGCGATGTGCAGATGGTGTTCCAGAGCCCCTATGCCTCGCTCAACCCGCGCCAGAAGGTCGGTGACCAACTGGCCGAGCCGCTGCTGATCAACACCCGGCTGTCCAGGGCCGAACGCCGCGAGAAGGTGCAGGCGATGATGCAGCAGGTGGGCCTGCGGCCCGAGCACTACCAGCGCTACCCGCACATGTTCTCCGGTGGCCAGCGCCAGCGCATCGCCCTGGCGCGGGCCATGATGCTGCAACCCAAGGTGCTGGTGGCGGACGAGCCGACCTCGGCGCTGGACGTGTCGATCCAGGCGCAGGTGCTGAACCTGTTCATGGACCTGCAGAAGGAGTTCAACACCGCCTACGTGTTCATCTCGCACAACCTGGCGGTGGTGCGGCATGTGGCCGACCAGGTACTGGTGATGTACCTGGGGCGCCCGGCGGAAATGGGGCCCAAGGAGGATATCTATGCCAGGCCTTTGCACCCTTACACCCAGGCCCTGCTGTCGGCGACCCCGACCATTCACCCCGACCCGCTCAAGCCAAAGATCAGGATCGTGGGCGAGCTGCCCAACCCGCTGAACCCACCGCCGGGGTGCGCGTTCCACAAGCGTTGCCCGTATGCCACCGAGCGCTGTGCCAGTGAAGAGCCGGCGTTCCGGCCAGTGGGTACACGGCAGGTGGCGTGCCACTATGCGGAGCAGTTTCTCTAGAACCGCTGCGCCAGCAATCGCGGGTCAAGCCCGCTCCCACACGGATCACTGCTGTCCTTGTGGGAGCGGGCTTGACCCGCGATAGGGCCCTGCAGGTATTCTGCTTTCCTACCTCCAATGAGCCAGCCCCATGGCCGCACACCCGATCCCCGACGGCCCCGAACACACCGCCGAAACCGCCGCCACCGTGCTGCGCTACCACCTGTGCTGGAAACACCGCGACCTCGACGGCGTGATGGCGCTCTATCACCCCGACATCCAGTACAACGACTTCTTCCAGAACCGCGTACTGCACCTGGCCGAGCTGCGCGAATACGTGGCCGCCAGCATGCCGCGCCAGGATGGCGAGGACATCGTGCACAGCGACCGCATCCGCACCGACGGCTGCACCGCCTTCATCCAGTACCAGGTAACGCTGCGCGGCGGCGACGGCATCACCGCGTTTCGTGCCAGCGAGGCCATCACCGTGCGCGACGGCCTGATCTGGCAGGTCAACGAATACGCCTCGCTGGTGCGCGAGCCTTCACGCCACACCGGCCACCCCAGCCTGCGCCCGGCCGCCAGCCGCCTGGGCCTGTCACCGCGCCAGCTGAGCTTCATGGCCCAGGACCTGCAGCACTACTTCACCCGTCGCCAACCCTATCTGGACCCGCAACTGGACCTGCAACAGGTCGCCCGCGAGTGCGGCTACAGCCGCAACCAGATCTCCTACCTGCTCAACCAGGTGCTGGGCCAGAGCTTCTACCGCTACGTCAACCAGGCCCGCCTGCAGCATCTGCTGGCTGAACTGGAGCGCGCAGGGCCGGCGCCCAAGGTCGATGACCTGGCCTTCGCCGCCGGCTTCAATTCACTGTCGGCGTTCTACAAGTGCTTTCGCCAGCACACCGGCCTGTCGCCCAAGGCCTACGTGCAACAGATTTCTCTGCGGACACGCACGCAAGACAATCCGCCCGCCCAGCCCTAGCATCGGCCCACACCGTTACGGATGTGGAGCCGAACACAATGCAGGCATGGCGCAGTATCAGCCTTTGGATGGACCAGCTTGACGAGCCGCTGATCGCGCGCCCGGCGTTGCGCCAGGACCTGGACGTGGATGTATGCATCATCGGCGCCGGCTACACGGGCCTGTGGAGCGCCTACTACCTCAAGCGCCAGGCACCGCACCTGAACATCGCCATCGTCGAGGCCAACATCGCAGGCTTCGGCGCCTCGGGGCGTAACGGCGGCTGGCTGATGGGCAACCTGCTGGGCGAAGACCGCCTGCTGGCCGACTGCTCCCCCGAACAGCGCCGCGACGCCTATGACCTGCTGCACGGCATCCCCGACGAAGTGGAAACGGTACTCGAGCGCGAAGGCATCCACTGCGACTACCGCAAGGGCGGCGCCCTTTATTGCGCGGCGCGCTACCCCGAGCAGGAAGCGAGCCTGCGCAGTTACCTGCAAAAGCTCTACCGGCAGGGCCTGAACGAGGCCGAGTATCGCTGGCTGAGCCCGGTCGAACTGGCCGCGCAGCTGCGCATCGCCAAGCCCTATGGGGCGATCTACACGCCGAACGTGGCCACCGTGCACCCGGCCAAACTGGTGCGCGGCCTGGCCCGGGCCGTCGAGCGTCTGGGGGTGAAGCTCTACGAGAACAGCCCGGTCATCGACTGGCACAAGGGGCAGGTACGCACCGCCCAGGCACAGGTGCGCTGCCAGTGGGTGGTGCCGGCGGTGGAAGGCTATGCCGTCGGGCTGCCGCCGCTGGGTCGCTATCAGTTGCCGGTACAGAGCCTGCTGGTGGCCACCGAGCCGCTGCCTGAGCAGGTGTGGGAGCAGATCGGCCTGAACGCCGGTCAGGCCTTCAGCGAAAACAGCCGCCAGGTCACCTACGGCCAGCGCAGTGCCGACAACCGCCTGGTGTTCGGCGCCCGCGGCGGCTATCGCTTCGCCGGGCGCCTGCGCGAAGACTTCACCCTCAGCGACAGCGAAATCGGCCTGCGCCGCTACCTGTTCGGCGAGCTGTTTCCGCAGCTCAAGAACGTCGACATCACCCACGCATGGGGCGGCAACCTGGGCATGGCGCGGCGCTTTCGCCCGCACATGCTGTGCGATGCCGAGCAGGGAATCGCCCTGGCCGGCGGCTATGGCGGCGAAGGCGTGGGCGCCAGCAACCTGGGCGGGCGCACCGTGGCGGCGCTGATCCTGGGCCAACGCAACGCACTCACCGCCCAGCCCTGGGTACACCCCGCGGCGCGCCTGACCAGCCTGGCGCGCTGGGAGCCCGAGCCATGCCGCTGGCTCGGCTACAACGCGATCATCAAGAGCTTCGTCCACGAAGACCAGACCCTTGCCAACCCGGCCAGCGCCCCCTGGCGCCGGCGCCTGGCCAGCGGTGTGGCGGACTTCATGGAAAGCCTGATGCACTGACTTCCCCCTGCACAGGACCACCGGCATGCGCATTACCCAGTTCAAGCACACCCATAGCGTCGCTCTCGAACAGTCAAACCCGGTGGCCGTGCCCCTGGGCGAGCCGGTGGCGGTCACCTCGGTGACCTGCGTGGAGCGCAACGACGGCGTCGAAACCGGCATCTGGGAATGTACCCCGGGCCGCTGGCGGCGCCAGATCGAGCAGCAGGAGTTCTGCCACTTCATCAAGGGCCGCTGCACCTTCACCCCCGATGGCGGCGAGCCGCTGACCATAGAAGCCGGCGACGCACTGATGTTGCCGGCCAACAGCACCGGTATCTGGGATATCCACGAGACCGTGCGCAAGACCTACGTATTGATTTTCTGATCCTTTGATCGCCTGCCTCCTTCGACAAAAACAGACCAAGCAAGGAATCCGGACATGCGCCCATTGCTCTTCGCCCCGCTGTTGCTGGCCGCCTCCATCGCCCAGGCGGCCGACTCGGTAAAAATCTACAACTGGTCCAGCTACATCGCCCCCGACACCCTGAAGAACTTCCAGGCCGCCAGCGGCATCGTGCCCACCTATGACGTGTTCGACAGCAACGAGACCCTCGACGGCAAGCTGATGACCGGCAATTCGGGCTACGACGTGGTGTTCCCCTCCAACCACTTCATGGCCCGGCAGATCCAGGGCAAGGCGCTCAAGGCGCTGGACAAGCGCCAGTTGCCCAACTGGAAGAACCTCAACCCGGTGCTGCTCAAGGCGCTGGAAGTCAACGACCCGGGCAACCGCTACGGCTTCCCCTACCTGTGGGGCAGCACCGGCATCGGCTACAACATCGACAAGGTCAAGGCGGCGCTGGGCGAGAATGCCCCGGTGGACTCCTGGGACCTGATCTTCAAGCCAGAGAACATCAGCAAGCTCAAGAGCTGCGGCGTGGCGATCCTCGACAACGGCCCCGAACTGCTGCCGATCGCGCTCAACTACCTGGGCCTGCCGCACCACAGCCAGGACCCGGCCGACTACGAGAAGGCCAAGGCCCTGCTGATGAAGGTGCGCCCGTACATCAGCTACTTCCACTCCTCCAAATACACCGGCGACCTGGCCAACGGCGATATCTGCGTGGTGGTGGGCTTCTCCGGCGACGTGCTGCAGGCCAGAAACCGTGCAGAAGAGGCCAGAAACGGGGTGAAGGTGGGCTATGAGATTCCCAGGGAAGGCGCGCCGATGTGGTTCGACATGGTCGCCATGCCCGCCGATGCCCCGGACGAAAAGGCCGGCTATGCCTACATGAACTACCTGTTGCAACCCGAGGTGATGGCCGACATCAGCAACCATGTGCAGTACGCCAACGGCAACCAGGCAGCCGACCGCCTGGTGGACCCGGCACTCAAGGCCAACAGCATGATCTACCCGACCGATGCCATGCTCGGCAAGCTGTTCGCCCTGCAGGCCATGCCGGCCAAGATCGACCGCCTGCGCACCCGTATCTGGACCAGCATCAAGGCCGGCAACTGAGCCACCCTGCAATAGATACCACCCTCGGCCTGTGTGCCCCGGCAGCCTGAAGCCCTTGCCGGGGCAACAGCGCAGCCCGCCCGTTGCCCGGCGCCCACCCACTGCCGAGCACACACCATGCCCTTGAAGACCCTGCCGTACTTTCACCGCGTTGCGCTGCGCCAGCGCTTTGCCGATCACCTGGCACAGGCCCGAGACAGCCTCGATGAAGAGGAGCATCGCTGGCTGCAAGGCTGGCTGCAGGCGCCAGGGCCCGACGCGCCGCGAATCGACCGCCTGAGCGCGATCACCGCCAGCGCCCACGCCAGCGAACTGACCGCCAGCCTGCTGCTGAGCCGCAGCACGCACCCCCGTGTTTTTTTCTACCACCCGTTGCTGGGGCTGCTGCGCTTCGAAGACCGTACCCAGCTCAAGCACCACCTCGTTGAACTGCTGAACAGCGGCCACCCGCACGTACTGCTGCACTACATCGCCCCCAGGGATCGCCTGCTGGCAGGCCAGGGCGGCATCGTGGATGTTCAGGTCGAACGGCTGGAGGACGAGGTGTTCGAGTACCTGATGCTGGTCATCGCCGCTCGCCAGGGCCAGGCGCTGAGCGAGCTGCAGCAGCAGGTACTGGGCCAGCCGCCAGCCGACTCGTTGTGGGAGCAGGCGCTGGCCACCACCACCGCTACCGCTGCAGCGGCGCCGCAGCGCCTGGCGGCGGCACGCGACTGCCAACGGCAACTGCACCGGTACTGGCATACCGCCAAGGCCGGCAGCGAAACCCCGGCCCGGCAACTGGCCCGCCTGATGGGCGCGCGCGTGCGCGAGGCGATCACGCGCCAGGCCTGGGCCGGCGCCCTTGCCGAAACCGACCATGCAGCGCTGCTGCAATGGCTGGACACCGAGGCCCTCTCGCCCCTGCAGGCGTTCAGCCTCAACGTCACCACCGCGCAAGGCCACAGCCAACTGCTGGAGGGCGTGCTCGCGCTCGACACCCGTGCCGGCCCGGTGTTCACCTGGTGTGCTGCACGCGGGCTGGAGCGCCATGCCAGCAAGCGGGCGTTGTTATCGTCGCTGACCGACCCCCGGTTGCGCGACAGCTGGCGCCCGGTGGTCAGCCCATCGCGGCAGAGCCAGCTGGGCGCCTGGCGCATCAGCGCCCTGCACCTGCAACCGCTGGCCGCCCCTGCACTGGACAGCTGGGTTGGCCAGGTGCTGAGCGCCCAGCAACAGGACATCGAAACACAACTGCGCCATGACAGCGGCCAGGACGGTTATCAGGCATGCCGCCAGGCGCTGGACCTCGACAGTCGACTGGCCGGCGAACTCGCGCGTCTGGGCACCTCGCCCCACGCCCACGACAGCCCGGCCACCCTGGCCCGGCTGCAAGCGTCGGCACAGGCAGCCGGCGCTGACCTGGAGGAACTGAACCGGCTGGTGAGCGCACTGACCGGCCACGCGCAGGCACTGTTCGAAGAGGTACCAGGCCTGGAGACGGTGACTGCGGCAGGGCTCGACCAGGCCCTTGCCGCAGTGCTGGACAAGGGCCCGCCAGTCCCCCAGGTACGCCTGGGCCAGCCCGGCGCCGGGCGCACCTGGCTGAGCCTGGCCGAACTGGTGTGGCAGCGGCTCGGCGGTATCGGTACCTCGCTGGATGAACGCTGGCTGGTCAGCGGCCCGGTGGTGGCCGAACAGCCTGTGGCCTTGCCTGCGCTCGACCTGGCGCTGGCCCGACAGGCTGTCGCACAGGTCGCCGATGCCACCGGCAGCCAACTGGCGAGCGCCCTGACGCAGTATCAAGCGCAGCGACGCACGTACCTCAAGCACCTGTGGCAACTGGCCCTGACCCTCGAATACCGCCTGCTCGACCACGACAGCCTGCTGCCAGCCCCGGCACGCGCGCTGATTCACGCCGCCCTGTTTCCGGCGCCCTCGCCGGCAGCGCCGGCCTGGGCCTGGCAACTGGCCCTGGACCAGGCGCCCAGCAGCGAGGCCCTGCTGCTGACCCGCCAGCCGCTCGAGGCACAGCCCGATCTGTGGCTGCTGTGGACCCTCGACCAGGGCTTTGCCGCATTCACCTCGCGCCTTGCGCTGGAGCAGGCCGTCGCAGCGCGCTACCCCGCCGCGCAACGCTTTCAATGGCTGGCGCTGGCAGGCGCGCCTGCGCACCACCTGCAGAGCTGGCAGGCCGAACACGACGTGGCCGCAACGCGGCGCGCCTTCGACCGGCTCACCCGGCGCGGCGTGCCTGCCGCACACCTGCCCGACCTGCTGCGCAGCACGCTCGACACGCCTGGCACGCTGCGCTACCTGCAGCGTCTGCAGCGCCTGGCCAGTGCCCGGCGCCTGCGTGGCCATCTGCCTGACTGGCTGGCGCAGGCCGCCCCCAGCGAACAGTACGGCTACCTGCAGGTTCTGGGGCGCAACCTGCTGCAAAGCCCGTCACCACAGGACTACCTGTTCGACATCCCGGCGGTGACCGACTATGCCCGCCAACGGGTTCAGGCCCGCCTGGACCAGGACTTCGCGGCCGGCCGCTACCCTGCCGACCAGCTGTTGATCACCACCACGCGCTGGGTCACCGCGTTGCCGCCCACCGGTGAGGTCCCCACAGGCGAAGCGGCCGCCAGCATCCAGCATCGCCAGACGCTGGTCGACTACGCGCTCAACCATTACCGCGACTGGGACCACGCCATCACCGCAATCACGCTCGAGGGCGACATGACCGTGCCTGCGCGCATCGATGCCGCCTACCTGCGGGCGCTGGTGCGCGAACTGGACCTGGGTCAAGGCTATCGCCAGCTGCTGGCCGAGCAACTGGACCGCGACCATGCGAGCTACCCCAGGCGCCTGCGGCTGTTCTGCCGGCAATTGCCGGGGCAACTGCTGGAAGCGGCGTGGCGCGCCCGGCTCCAGGGGCAACTGGGCGCAGCCGACGTCGAGTGCATCCGCGCCGTCGTCGAGCAGCCCGACGCCACCGCCCGTGACCAGCTGCCAGCCCCCGCCGCACAACTGGTGCCCCTGGAACTGATCGCCGACAGCGGCCTGCCCCCCGATACCGTGCCCGGGGTGTACCTGTTCATGTACGCCAGCCCCGCGCCCGGCCCCGTGGTGATGTACACGCCGTACCAGGCCGGCGGTCTGTTCCAGGCCTTCAGCAGTTCGGCCGACCTGCTGCAGCAGCTTCGCAGCGTGCCGGCCCTGCAGGCCCGGATACTGGCCTGCATGCCCGACACGATGCGCCCGCGCTACGACCACGGTGGGTTCACCGAGGCCCACCTGCCCTACAGCGCCGAATTCGATTTCGAGCTGCCCCTGTATGCCCAGCAGCCGGTGACCCTGGCCTGGCGCCCGGTGCATGGCAACGCCCTGCAGTACCTGTTCGAGACCAATGCAGCGTTGCTGCAGGGCATGGCCCATACGCAACTGGTGAGTACCGCCGAAGCCCGCTGGGCCACCCTGAAAGAGGTACTCGGGCTGCTCTGGAGCCAACTGACCCTGTTCATCCCCGGCCGCATCGGCCTGCTGCTGGCCGCGTGGCAGGGCGAACTGTCGCTGCTGCAATTGGCCGAGCGCCCCTCGGGAGACTGGGCGCAGGCCTTGTCGGAACTGACCTGCACCCTGGTGCAGGGCCTGCTGGCCGGGCATGGCGTGCGCGAACAGGGCCCTGGCGCACTGCCGGCCGACGAAGGCGAATTCTGGCGGCGCCTGGGGCAGGCGTCGCACCAGCGGCTGTCCGCCTACGAAGTGCCGCAGCAGTCCCTCGATGGCCTGGCCAGCCGCGAGCAGATCTATACCGACGTCGATGGCCAGACGCAGTTCGCCTGCCTGGAGGGCAAGGTGTACGGCGTTCGCCAGCTGGACCAGCGCTGGCACCTGAGTGCGCCGGACATCGACGAACCAGGGCCACGCCTGCGCAGCGAAGGCAACGGCCGCTGGCAGATCGACCCGCAGCAGGCCATACCCGTGCTAAGTGGTGGCATCATCGGCAGGCTGGGCGGGTGGGCCTCGCGTCAGGTGATGGCCGGCAACGATATCGTCATCCGGGCCGTGGGCATGCGCCAGATCCAGCGACTCATGCCGGCCCGCGCGCGCATGCTGCGCCAGGCTCACCGCACGGCGCTCGACTACCTGGGCATCTGCCTGGACAACCTGCAGCAGGCCAGCCCGGTGCAACGCATGCCGGCACAGACCCGCACGATCCTCAGCGATTTCTTCGGCGTCGAACCCGACGAAGCCCTGCTGCAGCGCGTACGCGAACCGGTGGAAAAACTCTTCGAACTGATGACCTCGCAGGACTATTCGGTCGCCACGTCCAGGCGCTACATCCTGGCCAGCAATATCGGCAACTACACCGGCATCGCCTTCACCTCGCCCCATGACCCGCTCCGGCAACTGTTTCTGCTGGACGCCTATTTCGACGTCAGCTACCTGGGCAGGCTCCAGCTCAGGCCCGAGCTGTCCTGGCAGGAAGCCGATGCCATTGCGCGTGCCAACTGCCTGCTGCACGAGTTCTCGCATATCGCCTATGACACACGCGACATGCGCTACCTGGATGCCTCGCTGGCATTTGCCGACCTGCTCATGCCCGGCGAGCAGCAGGATTGGCTCAGGCGCCAGCACGACGAGGCGTTCTCTCACCGTTCACCGGCCCGGCGCCTGTTCGTGGTGCGCTCACGCGACGGTACCCGACGCGACATCACCCGTGACGACAACAAGGGCCTGAGCCTGATCCTCAAGATCGCCGACACCCGTGACCTGGCGGTCGCGCGCCAGCGCTTTCTGGACGATGCGGTGGTGCGCTCGCGAATCATGCTCAAGAACGCCGACTCGCTGACCCTGCTGGTCTACCGCCTGGGCCAGGCAAGCCATCGCCCACCGGCGGCGGGGGGCTGAAACGAAAACGCCCGCGCAGCCAGGGGGCTGCGCGGGCGTGGGGTGTGCGAAAACTCAGTGGTGTTCGCGGGTGGCGCGGAATTTCACGTCCGGCCAGCGTTCTTCCATCAGCGCCAGGTTGACCCGGGTCGGCGCCAGGTAGGTCAGGTGACCGCCACCGTCGATGGCCAGGTTTTCCACGGCCTTGTTGCTGAATTCCTCGAGTTTCTTCTTGTCGTCGCAGCTGATCCAGCGCGCCGACCACACGGTGATCGGCTCATAGCCGCACTCGACCTTGTACTCTTCCTTCAGGCGGCTGGCGACCACGTCGAACTGCAGCACACCCACGGCGCCGAGGATGATGTCGTTGCTGCGCTCGGGGAAGAACACCTGGGTGGCGCCCTCTTCGGCCAGTTGCTGCAGGCCCTGGCGCAGCTGCTTGGACTTGAGCGGGTCCTTCAGGCGCACGCGGCGGAACAGCTCAGGGGCGAAGTGCGGGATACCGGTGAAGCCCAGGCTCTCGCCCTCGGTGAAGGTGTCGCCGATCTGGATGGTGCCGTGGTTGTGCAGGCCGATGATGTCGCCGGCGAACGCCTCTTCGAGCTGCTCGCGCTCGGACGAGAAGAACGTCAGGGCGTCGCCGATGCGCAGGTCCTTGCCGGTGCGCACGTGGCGCATCTTCATGCCCTTCTCGTACTTGCCCGAGCAGATGCGCATGAACGCGATGCGGTCGCGGTGCTTGGGGTCCATGTTCGCCTGGATCTTGAACACGAAGCCGCTGAACTTCTCTTCGGTCGGCTCCACGGTGCGCTCATGGGCCACACGTGGCAGCGGACGTGGCGCCCAGTCGACCACCGCGTCGAGCACATGGTCGACACCGAAGTTGCCCAGCGCGGTACCGAAGAACACCGGGGTCAGCTGGCCGTTGATGAACTCGTCCTGGTCGAACTCATGGCAGGCGCCCTGCACCAGTTCCAGTTGCTCGATGAAGCGCTCGTACTCGTCACCCAGGTGGGCGCGGGCTTCATCCGAGTCGAGCTTCTCGATGATCTTCACCTCGGTACGCTCGTGGCCGTGGCCCGGGGTGTACACGATGATGTAGTCACCGGCCAGGTGGTACACGCCCTTGAAGTCGCGGTAGCAGCCGATCGGCCAGGTGATCGGCGCGGCCTTGATCTTGAGAACCGCCTCGATCTCGTCGAGCAGCTCGATCGGGTCGCGGATATCGCGGTCGAGTTTGTTGATGAAGCTGACGATGGGCGTGTCACGCAGACGGCACACGTCCATCAGGGCGATGGTACGTGGCTCTACGCCCTTGCCGCCGTCGAGCACCATCAGCGCCGAGTCCACTGCGGTCAGGGTGCGGTAGGTGTCTTCGGAGAAGTCTTCGTGGCCGGGGGTATCGAGCAGGTTGACCATATGGTCGCGATACGGGAACTGCATCACCGAGGTGGTGATGGAGATGCCGCGCTGCTTTTCCATTTCCATCCAGTCGGAGGTGGCATGGCGGTCGGACTTTCGCGATTTCACCGTACCGGCGACGGCAATCGCCTTGCCCATCAGCAGCAGCTTCTCGGTGATGGTGGTCTTACCCGCATCGGGGTGGGAAATGATGGCGAAGGTGCGGCGTTTCGCGACTTCGGCGGCCTGGTTGGTCATGGGAAATCGCCTGACTGGAGATTCAAAAAAGGGCGGCGATTATAGCCCAAACTCACCCCCTAACTGAACCACTGGGTCGATCTGCGCTGGCCAAATGCCGCTTCGGATGGGAACCTTTGCAACTGCGGAGACGTCCACTGCCCTGTTACGAGATGTTACGTATACGGTTTTCAACCGTTCGTCAGGGTGGGTTTCATCGGCAACATGCGCCTGACGAGGCTGCGCTCATGGCGTGTTCCGCTCTACCGGAGCGACCCGCTGCTTATCGCGATCACACTGCCTGCTGCCTGGACCGGCAGCCGCCACGGGAGTGTGCCCGCCGACAAAAAAAGGAGTCCGCCTGTGGCTAAACGCTATGGCAAGGGGCTGATGGGATGGGCCGCCGCGCTCGTCATCCTGGCCCTGCTGATCCACTGGATCGGCATCGATACGATCGCGCACTACCGCGCCGATCTGTGGTTCTACCTGCAAGCGCACCTGATGCTGGTGGCGTGCTCGATGGTGGCGGCGCTGGCCGTGGGTATCCCCGCCGGCATTGCCTTGAGTCGACCGCACCGGGTCGACCGCGCCGAACGCTTCATGCAGATCTTCAACATTGGCAACACCGTTCCCCCCCTGGCCGTTCTGGCCATCGCCCTGAGCTTTCTGGGCATCGGCGCAGGCCCGGCAATCTTCGCGCTGTTCCTCGCCTCCCTGCTGCCCATCGTGCGCAACACCTACGAAGGCCTGAAAAACGTCCCCGCCTCGCTCAAGGAAGCCGCCACCGGCATCGGCATGACCCCGCGCCAGACGCTGTGGCGGGTCGAGCTGCCCAACGCGGTACCGATCATCGTCGGCGGCGTTCGAGTGGCACTGGCAATCAACGTGGGTACCGCGCCGCTGTCGTTCCTGATCGGCGCCAACAGCCTGGGCAGCCTGATCTTCCCCGGCATCGCCCTTAACAACCAGCCGCAACTGTTGCTAGGCGCCGCCACCACGGCCTTGCTCGCCCTGCTGCTCGATGCGCTGGTCAGCCAATGCAGTCGCCGCTGGCTCGAACGCGGCCTGGCCAACTAAGCGAAGGAACCCCCATGAAAAGAATCGCCTTGTTGCTGGGCGCGGCCCTGCTGTTCGCAGGATTCGCCCAGGCCGCCGACAAACCCCTGATCCGCCTCGGCGCGCGGGTGTTCACCGAACAGACCGTGCTGGCCGAAATCACCGCGCAGTACCTGCGCAGCCACGGCTTCGACGTGCGCATCACCGGCGGCCTGGGCAGCACCCTGGCGCGCAGCGCGCAGGAAAGCGGCCAGCTGGACATGGTGTGGGAATACACCGGCGTGTCGCTGGTGTCCTACAACCATATCGACGAACGCATGGACAGCGCCGAGGCCACCTACGCCCGGGTCAAGCAGCTGGACGCGAAAAAGGGCCTGGTGTGGCTGGCACCCTCGAGGTTCAGCAACACCTATGCCCTGGCGCTGCCGCGCAACATCGCCGAGCAGTACCCGCAGGTCAACAGCATCAGCCAGCTCAATCAGGTGCTGCGCGACGAGCCCGACCGCAGCCATGTACTGGCGCTGGACACCGAGTTCGCCAACCGCCCCGACGGCCTGGTGGGCCTGACCCAGACCTACGACCTGCAGTTCACCCGCCGCGACATCCGCCAGATGGACGCCGGGCTGGTGTACACCGCGCTGCGCAACGGCCAGGTGTTCAGCGGGCTGGTGTACACCACCGACGGGCGCCTGAGCGCCTTCGACCTCAAGCTGCTGGACGACGACCTGCATTACTTCCCCGACTACACCGCCGCCCCGGTGGTGCGCCAGGCCGTGCTCGACGCCCATCCGCAACTGGCCGGGCTGCTCAAGCCGCTGGCCGAGCAACTGGATGACGAGACCATGCGCCAGCTCAATGCCAAGGTGGACGTCGAGCACCAGAGCCCGAGCAAAGTCGCCGCCGCCTACCTGCGCCAGCATCCACCTGCCGAGGAGCAACCATGAGTCTGCTTGATACCTTCGCCCACCTGGACTGGGCCCAGGTGCTGCAACTGACCTGGGAGCACATCACCCTGGTCGGCATCGCGGTCACCCTGGCCATTCTGATCGGCGTGCCGCTGGGCATCCTGATGACCCGCTTTCCTGTGCTTGCCGGGCCTCTGCAGGCCAGCGCCACGGTGCTACTGACCGTGCCGTCGATCGCCCTGTTCGGCCTGCTGCTGCCGTTCTATTCCAAGTTCGGCCAGGGCCTGGGCCCGTTGCCGGCGATCACCGCGGTGTTTCTGTATTCACTGCTGCCGATTCTGCGCAACACCTACCTGGCACTGACCAACGTCGAGCCCGGCATACGCGAAGCCGCCCGCGGCATCGGCATGACCTTCGGCCAGCGCCTGCGCATGGTCGAGCTGCCGATTGCGGTGCCGGTGATTCTGGCCGGTGTACGCACCGCCGTGGTGATGAACATCGGCGTGATGACCATTGCCGCGACCATCGGTGCCGGTGGCCTTGGCGTACTTATCCTGACCTCCATCAGCCGCAGCGACATGTCGATGCTGCTGGTCGGCGCCGTGCTGGTGAGCCTGCTGGCCATCTTCGCCGACCTGCTGCTGCAAGCCCTGCAACGCTCGCTGACTCCAAAAGGACTGCTCAAATGATCGAACTTCAGAACCTGTGCAAGACCTTCCACAGCAACGGCAAGGACGTAAAGGCCGTCGACTCGGTAAGCCTGACGGTCAACGAAGGCGAGATCTGCGTGTTCCTCGGCCCGTCCGGGTGCGGCAAGAGCACCACCCTCAAGATGATCAACCGCCTGATCGCGCCCACCTCGGGCAAGGTGCTGATCAATGGCGAAGACACCACCGACCTGGACGCGGTGACGCTGCGTCGCACCATCGGCTATGTGATCCAGCAGATCGGCCTGTTCCCCAACATGACCATCGAGGAGAACATCACCGTGGTGCCGCGCCTGCTCGGTTGGGACAAGCACAAGTGCCACGAGCGGGCCCGCGAGCTGATGAGCATGATCAAGCTCGAGCCCAAGCAGTACCTGCACCGCTACCCGCGTGAACTGTCCGGTGGCCAGCAGCAGCGTATCGGCGTGATCCGCGCGCTGGCGGCGGATGCGCCGCTGCTGCTGATGGACGAGCCGTTCGGTGCGGTCGACCCGATCAACCGCGAGATGATCCAGAACGAGTTCTTCGAGATGCAGCGTGCATTGAACAAGACCGTGATCATGGTCAGCCACGACATCGACGAGGCGATCAAGCTGGGCGACAAGATCGCCATCTTCCGCGCCGGCAAGCTGATCCAGATCGACCACCCCGACACCTTGCTGGCGCACCCGGCAGATGACTTCGTGAGCAACTTCGTGGGCCAGGACAGCACCCTCAAGCGCCTGCTGCTGGTGCGTGCCGAGGATGCGGCGGACAACGCGCCATCGGTGAGCCCCGAGACGTCGGTGGCCGATGCGCTGGAGCTGATGGACGAACATGACCGTCGCTACGTGGTGGTCACCGATGGCCAGAACAAGGCGATGGGCTATGTGCGCCGGCGCGACCTGCACCGTCAGCAGGGCACCTGCGCGGACTTCCTGCGCACGTTCAACGCCACCGCCGCGCATGACGAGCACCTGCGCATCCTGCTGTCGCGCATGTACGAGTTCAACCGTTCGTGGTTGCCGGTACTGGACGCCGAGAACGTGTTCCTGGGCGAGGTCACCCAGGAATCGATTGCCGCGTACCTGAGCTCGGGGCGTTCGCGGGGCATGAAGACCAGCATCGTGTCGCCGGCCGAAACGGTGGCCTGAATAGCTCCACCGCGATCTACTGCCGAACAGACAAGGCTGACAACGCCGGTCCGGCAGGCCATGGCCTGTGCGATCGGCGTAGCGAAGGCGTTGTCAGAACCCTACACTGGCCTGCACATAGAACGTGCGCGGCTCGCCCAGGTAGATCCCCGAATTGTTGTCGCTGGAACGGGTGAAGAACTGCTTGTCGAAGATGTTCTTCACCCCCGCCGCCAGCTTCAGGTTCGACAGCTGGGCACCAAAGTCATACCCGCCCCGCGCACTCCAGGTCACATACCCCGGAATGTCGCCATACTGCCCATCAGCCGTCGGTTCGGTGATGTAGTCGCCGGTGAAGGCACCTTTGCTGGTCATGCCGGTACCCGGAGCACGCTGTTTGGATTGCGCATAGGCGTCCACATTCCAGGTCCAGCGGTCCACCTGGTAACGCAGCCCGGCATTGGCGATCTGGCGTGAGTAGAACGGCAGGTCGCGCCCTTCGAAGCCCGGGATCGCCCCTTCATAGGTGGCGCGGGTGTAGGTGAAGCCGGCGTTCGCACTCAAGCCCTGCAGACGCGGGTCCAGCCCTGCCAGGTCGTAGTGCATCGAGGCCTCGATGCCCTGGTGCTTGGTCGCGCCCAGGTTGGTCCAGCCCACGTCGTTGCTGATGTACTGCAGCTCGTCATCGAAGTCGATGTAGAACGCGGTCAGCTCGCCGCCCCAGTTGCCGTTGTCATAGCGCGTGCCGATCTCGTAGGTCTTGGCCTTCTCGGCCTGCAGGCCGTTGGCGGTCTGGTCGCCCTGCCCGCCCTGGCCCAGCTGGAAGTACTGCAGGCTGCCGAACGAGGTCTCGTAGTTGGCGAACAGCTTCCACGCATCGGACAGGTGATACATCACGCTCAATGCCGGCAGCGGTTCGTTGCTGGTCACGCTGCGGCTCTTGGCAACCACCGGCTTGTTGCCCAGGCCCATGACCGGGCGATCGTTCCAGTCGGTGTTGATGTGCTCGAAACGCACGCCCGGGGTGATGGTCCAGTTGCCCACGTCGATCTTGTTGTCGATGTAATAGGCGCTGGCCTCGGTGCCGCCTGTACGGTCCTGGTACACGTGGCCGTCGGATTCCGGGGTCACGGTGGGCACGTTGTCGATCAGCGCCAGGCGCGTGGCCTGCTCGTGCATGGCTTCCTTGAGGTAGCGATAACCGACGCTGACCTCCTGGGTGGCCGGGCCGGTGACGAACACCCGCGACAGGCGCGGCTCGACGGCAAAGGTGTGGTAGCTGCGCGGGTACGACGACAGCGTCTGCTGGTCGCGCGCGGCAATGCTGCTGCCACGGAAGCTGTCGGTGTAGTAGGTCTGCACCTCGAACTGGGTCACGTCGTCGATCTGGCGCAGGTACTTGAGCGAGACATCCTTGCGCCGACCGGTGAAGTTGTCGTGGTCGCGGTCGGACTGGTAGGGGTTCTTGTCGAACTGGGCCTGGGTCAGGCCGCCGGGCATGTCGGCCTTGCCATCGTAGTAATGGAAGTTCAGCGACAGCTCGTCACGGTCGGTCAGCGCCCAGTGGGTCTTGAACAGCACGTCGTCGATGTCGTTGCTGTTGTTGCTGCTGCGGTAGCCATTGCCCTTGACCCCGGAGTACAGCAACGCCGCACCCAGGCCATTGTCGGCGGTGCCGCCAAGGAAGGCCGACTCGATGTGCTTCCAGCCGCCATGACGCGAGGTCTGGATCGTGGTGCCCAGCTCGCCGGTGGCCTTCTCGGGGATGGCTCGGGTGACGAAGTTGATCACCCCGCCGACGTTCTGCGGCCCATAGCGCACCGAGCCTGCGCCGCGCACCACGTCGATGCTGTCCAGGTTGCCCGAGGAAATCGGCGCCATCGACAACTGCGGCTGCCCATACGGGGCAAATGCGGCGGGAATGCCGTCGATCAGCACCGTGGAACGCGGCGACAGGCGCGAGGTAAGCCCGCGCACGCCTACGTTCAGCGCGATGTCGCTGCCGCCGGTGCCGTTGGAGTCCTGCACCTGCACACCCGGCACCCCGCGCAGCACGTCGCGCACGCTCAGCGCGCCCTGCTCGACCATGGCTTCACGGCGTACCACGGTGCGCGCACCGGGGTGGTTCTGCACCACGCTTTCCTGGGCGTCGCCCAGCCAGTCGCCGACCATGCTGATGTCGGTAGGCGCCAGCTCCAGGGTGCCGGGCGCCGTGCTCACTGGCTGCGCCGCGTGCAGCACCACGGTGCCCTGGGAAATCTCGTAGGTCAGCCCGCTGCCCTGCAGCAGGGCCTGCAGCGCCTGTTCGGGGGCCAGGTTGCCGGACACCGCCGGGGCCTGCTTGCCGGCCACCAGGTCGGGGCTGAAGAACAGTTGCAGCGATGTCTGCCGGCCCAGCTGGCCCAGCGCCGCGGCCAGCGGCTGGGCCTGGATCTGGATGCTGGTGGGTGCCGAATCGGCGTAGCTGTTGGCGATGCCGCCGCTGACGGCCAATGCCAGTGCCAGCGGCAGCCAGCGTTTGGAAACCTTGTTGTTGTTCACGTCGTCGAGAAGTCCTGAGGGTCAGAAAATCGGCCACCGCCTGCGAATGAAAATGCTTGGCAGTTGCAGTTGGGCAGGAAGACGAACAACGGGAAAAAAACCTGAATCTATTTTGCGATTATTTCTTGCGAGCCATCGGCATGGGCCTTGATGGCCACCGGCAGGATGCTGGGCAAGGCGCGCAGCAGGGCGTCGGTGTCATCGGTGCTGAAGCTGCTGCTGAGGCGCAGCGCCGCCGTTTTGCCGGGAGCCACGCGCAGCGGGTGTTCGCGGTAGCGCGACACCTCGCGCACCACCTCGCCCAGCGGCACATCGTTGAACACCAGTTTGCCGCCGCGCCAGGCGGTCAACGCGGCGGCGTCCACCGTATAGGGCGCTGCCACCGCGCCATGGGCATCGATGTGCGAACCGAGGCCGGCGCTCAGCAGCGCCTGCCCCTGGCCGTCGCCCTGCACGCGCACCGAACCCTGCTCGACCGCCACGCGGGTCTGCTCGCTGTCGCGGCGCACATCGAAGCGCGTACCGGTGACCGTGACCTTGCCATGGCCGGTGCTGACCACGAAGGGGCGGGCCGTATCATGGGCAACGCTGAACATCACCTCGCCCTGCTCCAGGCGAATGTCCCGCTGCCCGGCACTGAAACTCACCTGCACCCGCGTGCGGCCGTTGAGCTCCAGGCGCGAGCCATCGGGCAGGTCGAGCTGGCGACGCTCGCCCAGGCCGGTCTGCATCTGGCCCTGGTAATTGAGCTGGTGCTGCTGCCAGCCGAACCAGCCAAGCCCTGCCGCGACCGCCACCACACTGGCTGCCAGGGCCTGGCGCAACAGGCGTCGACGCGGCAGCTGGCGTACCGGGTCGGGCGCACACAAGGCCTGCAGGCGCTCGCGCGGCAGCAGGTCGGCCGCGCCCCACAGGCGCCCGAGCAGGTCGTACTCATATTTATGCTGGGGGTGCTGCGCCAGCCAGGCATGCAGTTGCGCCTGCTGCTGGGGCGTCAGGGGCGCATCGCGGCCACGGGCGAACCATTCGGCGGCCTGGTCGCGCACGGCGTCATCGCCGCAGGGGCATGTGCCCTGATTCATGAAAACATTTGCCTGACTCATCTCGTTGACACATCCAGGTGCTCACGCAGATGCCGGAGCGTGCGGATCATATACTTTTCGACCATGTTCTTGGTCAAGCCCATGCGCTCGGCGATCTCGGCCTGGGTCAAGCCTTCGAGCTTCTGCCAGATGAACACCTTGCGGCAGTTGAGCGGCAGCTCGGCCAGGGCGCGCTCCACGCTGTCGGCCAGCTCCAGTGCATGCACATAGGCCTCGGGGTCATCGCCCGGGGTGGGCGACAGGTCCAGCCCTTCCTGCTCCAGGGCCTGGCGCCGGTCTTCGCGCCGGTAGCCGTCCACGGCAATGTTGCGTGCCGTCTGGTGCAGATAGGCGCGCGGCTGCTCGACTGGCAGGGCGGGGTTTTCCAGCACCCGCACAAAGGCATCGTGCGCGAGGTCCTCGGCCTGCTGACGACTGCGCAGCTTGCGTGTCCAGGTGCCGATCAGCTCATGGTAGTGGTCGAGGAAGCCTTTGTGTCGAGACACGGTGCGGGGGTCGTCGCTAGGCGGGAGGGAGGTTGCGAATAGTAATGTTTCTTATTAAACCCGGCAATCACCGCCGAGCGATTGCCCTGCAACAGCGCCCATGCGAGCGGCTAAAAATATGCACACACGCCCCGCTGCGAACGGTGCCCGTGCCCTGCCCGTTCAAGCTGTTTGCGTGCGCTTGCCCAACCTTTTGGGGCCATCGTCGCCGAAGTTGACGCCATCGTTGTTTTAGCTGAGTTGGCCTGCAAAAGCTGCGAACGTGCGGGTATTTTTAACGCTTCGCAAAACTTCGGGAACATCTGCCTGTCATCCGGGTCGGTTAAAACGAGGGGTGTCTGCAACGTGCGTCAGCGTAGCGAAAAAACGCGAGATTTTTTGTTGATCTTGAATCCTTCAGGTCCTAAAGTTCGCGCCGAGCGTCCATGCTGGAAACGATCCATCCGGCTCAAGTACTGACGACGAGACAGCAAGGTCACCCGCTGCGCAGCTTCTGCGACCCGGTTGACCTTTTTGCTTTCGGCGACATGCCTTGGGAAGTAGGCGAACCAAAGTGGGGATACGGAGGGCGCTCAGTTGCAGCCACTTATTCATTCAGTTTGCCCATGGAGTCCCCCAGCATGTCGATCCAGGTCGAAGACTACTTCGCACGCGATACCTTCAACAAAATGAAGGCGTTCGCCGACAAGCAAGAAACCCCGTTCGTGCTCATCGACACGGCCATGATCAGCAAGGCCTATGACGACCTGCGCGCCGGTTTCGAATTCGCCAAGGTGTACTACGCGGTCAAGGCCAACCCTGCGGTCGAAATCATCGACCTGCTCAAGGACAAGGGCTCGAACTTCGACATCGCCTCGATCTACGAGCTGGACAAGGTGATGGCCCGCGGCATCGGCCCGGAGCGCATCAGCTACGGCAACACCATCAAGAAATCCAAGGACATCCGCTACTTCTACGAGAAGGGCGTGCGCCTGTACGCCACCGACTCCGAAGCCGACCTGCGCAATATCGCCAAGGCCGCACCGGGCTCGAAAGTGTATGTACGCATCCTCACCGAAGGCTCCACCACCGCCGACTGGCCGCTGTCGCGCAAGTTCGGCTGCCAGACCGACATGGCCATGGACCTGCTGATCCTGGCCCGCGACCTGGGCCTGGTGCCTTACGGCATCTCCTTCCACGTGGGTTCGCAGCAGCGCGACATCAGCGTGTGGGATGCGGCCATCGCCAAGGTCAAGGTGATCTTCGAGCGCCTGAAGGAAGAAGACGGCATCGTGCTCAAGCTGATCAACATGGGTGGCGGCTTTCCGGCCAACTACATCACCCGTACCAACAGCCTGGAAACCTACGCCGAAGAGATCATTCGCTTTCTCAAGGAAGACTTCGGCGACGACCTGCCGGAAATCATCCTGGAGCCTGGCCGCTCGCTGATCGCCAACGCCGGCATCCTGGTCAGCGAAGTGGTGCTGGTGGCGCGCAAGTCGCGTACCGCCGTGGAGCGCTGGGTATACACCGACGTGGGCAAGTTCTCCGGCCTGATCGAAACCATGGACGAGTCGATCAAGTTCCCGATCTGGACCGAAAAGAAAGGCGAGATGGAAGAGGTGGTGATCGCCGGCCCGACCTGCGACAGCGCCGACATCATGTACGAACACTACAAGTACGGCCTGCCGCTGAACCTGGCCATCGGTGACCGCCTGTACTGGCTGTCGACCGGCGCCTACACCACCAGCTACAGCGCGGTGGAGTTCAACGGCTTCCCGCCGCTGAAGGCGTACTACCTGTAACCACGGGTCAGCTGCACACGAAAGGCGACGGTTGCTACCGTCGCCTTTTTTCATGGGCCCGCGCGGTCAGCTCAGCACGCGCAGTACATGTGCCTCGAACTCGAGGTTCTCCCCGCTGATCACATTCAGGTAATCCATGCCGTCGGAGTGACGGTAGTTGCCGATGCTGCACTCGTAGGTGTCATAGAGCTTCAGTCGCAGCACGTCATGGTCGCCCCACTCCCCCAAGGGCTTGACCAGCCAGGGCTCGCTGGTACCCCCCGGGAACAGGCCCACATAGTGATTGAAGTTCTTGCCCACCGCCGCGCCCCGATAGAACCCGGTATCCGAAGAGCTGGAGATGTTGTAGGTAATGCGCCGGTCGGTGTGGGAGACGTAGTCGAAACGAAAATTGACCGGCTTGATGAGCCGGGTGTCGGTCATCACCTGCAACCAGCCATCGTTGTCGATGCCGCCTTCGACCAGGCTGATACCGATACGGCCCTTGTGGCCCGGCGTCACCGAGTAGAGGCTGGCGATGAATGAGAAATTCCAGGTGTCACTCATGGCGACCCCCTGCGCAGGCAAGGCCCGGGTGACTGGCAAGACGGTGGTTGCTGTTCATGGTCGATCTTCCTTGAGAAGCATGGGAGTGATCGAGCATAGAAAGGCGGCAGGCTAAACCCGAGAGTGAAGGCTTTCCGTGGCCTGCCGCGACACCTGCTCCAGACGCTGCCGATAGGCCCCCGCCATCGCCTGGATCTGCGGCTGCTCGGCCTGCTCCAGGCTGGCCACTGCAGCACGCAGGAAGTTGCCGTTACCCTGCTCCAGGGCCTTTTGCAGCCACACCAGCGACTGCTCCATGTGGCCTTGCTCGGCGAGGATCGCCGCATGGCTGAACTGCCCGCGAAAATCGCCGGCCTCGGCAGAAAGACGATACCAGTGCATGGCGGCGTGCCGGTCGGCCGCGCAGGCCAGCCCCTGCTCCAGGTAACGTCCCAGCAGGTTCATCGACTTGGCGTGGCCGGCGTGGGCGGCCTGCTGATACAGGTGCAGGGCCGCAGCATGGTCCTGGCCCACACCCCGCCCCGTGGCCAGCAGGTTGGCCAGGTTGTACTGGCCCCAGTCCAGCCCTGCGGCAGCGGCCGCACGGTAGTGACCGGCCGCCGCCGCCAGGTCGGCCTGCCCTCCCCACCCATGCTCCAGGCAGCGCCCGAGCATGTTGTGCCCCATCGCACTGCCCTGGCGGGCGGCAATGCCGAACCAGGTCCGCGCCAGTGCCGGGTCCTGCTCGATGCCACGCCCGTCGAGCAGGATCTGCCCCAGCAGCAACTGGGCCTCGACAACGTTCTGCGCGGCAGCCGCCAGCAGGGCCTGGGCCGCTTTGCCCGGACTGTGTTCGATGAGTTGATGCAACTGGTCGATATCGACCTGTTCTTCGCGACGCAGGCTGAAGGTCACGGCTCAGACCTCTGCCCAGCGGCGCAGCAGGTTGTGGTAGGTGCCGGTGAGCTGAATCAGCGACGGGTGGTCGGGCACATCCACCGTGAGCTGCTGGATGGCGTTGTCCATCTCGAACAGCAAGGCCCGCTGGCTGTCCTCGCGCACCATGCTCTGGGTCCAGAAAAACGCCGCATAGCGCGCCCCGCGGGTTACCGGGTTGACCTTGTGCAGGCTGGTGCCGGGGTACAGCACCATGTCGCCTGCCGCCAGCTTGACCTGCTGCAGGCCATAGGTGTCCTGGATCTCCAGCTCGCCACCGTCGTATTCGTCGGGGTCGCTGAAGAACAGTGTCGACGACAGGTCGGTACGTACCCGCTCATGGCTGCCACGCGGCTGGCGGATGGCGTTGTCGATGTGAAAGCCGAAGCTGCCCCCTTCGCGGTAGCAGTTGACCAACGGTGGGAACACCTTGAACGGCAGCGCCGCCGACATGAAGCGCGGGTTGCTCCACAGGCGCTCGATCATCGCGCTGCCGATTTCCTTGGCCAGCGGGTGCGCCTCGGGCAGCTGCAGGTTGTGCTTGGCCTTGGCCGACTGGTAGCCCGCGGTGATCTTGCCGTCGGCCCAATCGGCCTGCTCCAGCGCCTGGCGAATACGCTGCACTTCTTCGCGGGTGAACAGGCCGGGAATGTGTAAAAGCATGGCGCAGGCACCAGGGGTCGGCTAAAGGGCGTCAATGGTATTGATTCTTATTGAACCAGTACAAGCCCCTTGCGAGGGGCGGGACGTTTCAGCAGGCATAAACCGCCACACAAAGGTGTAAAGAATGTAAATTCAGTACGAATAGCAATTGATCTCAATTGTTACTCATATTTGTTTACATTATATTTCGGCGCCTTCACACCTTGGGGACCTTCCGATGTCGCGCCATTACGTGCCTACCGCTGTCAGTTCACCACGCCTGCTTGCTTCTGCCATCGGGGTCGCGTTGAGCGCCACGTCCGCCGGCCACCTGGCCTATGCGGCCGACGCAGCCCCGGCCACAAGCGGCTCGATCGCGCTGGATGCCACCAGCATCAATGGCCAGGCCGATACCGCCAGCACCGACTACAAGGTCGAGAAGTCCTCATCGCAGAAGTACACGGCGCCGCTGGTGGACATCCCGCGCAGCGTGACCGTGGTGCCGCAACAGGTCATCAAGGACACCAACGCCCTGACCCTGCAGGATGCCCTGCGTACCGTGCCTGGCATCACCATGGGCGCCGGCGAAGGCGGCAACCCGTCGGGCGATCGCCCGTTCATTCGCGGCTTCGACTCGCAAGGCTCGATGTACCTGGACGGCGTGCGTGACGTGGGCTCGCAGACCCGCGAGATCTTCGCCATCGAATCGGTTGAAGTGGCCAAGGGCCCCAACTCGACCATCGGCGGGCGCGGTGCAGCCGGTGGCACCATCAACCTGGTGACCAAGAAGGCCCACCTGGGCAACAGCACCGACGGTGCCTTCACCTGGGGCTCGGACCAGACCAAGCGCTACACCTTCGATGGCAACTACCAGTTCCTCGACACCGCAGCGTTTCGCCTGAACCTGATGAGCCACGAAAGCAACGTGGCCGGTCGCGACGAGGTCAACTACGACCGCTGGGGCGTGGCCCCGTCCCTGGTATTCGGCCTGGGTACCCCGACCCGCGTGAGCCTGGACTACTACCACGTGGAGAGCGACGACCTGCCGGATTCGGGCATCCCCTACGGCCTGCGCTCGGGCAGCACCGCCGGGCGCACCTCGGCCAACCCGGACAAGCCTGACGATGGCGGCCGCAGCAGCAACTACTACGGCCTGGTCGATCGCGACTTCTACAAGACCCGTGCCGATATCGCGACCATCGCCGTCGAGCACGACCTGAACGATGCGCTGACCCTCAAGAACACCCTGCGCCACGGCAACACCCTGCAAGACTTCATCTACAGCCAGCCCGACGACAGCAAGGGCAACATCCTCAACGGTGAAGTCTGGCGCCGCCCGAACAACCGCGTGGCCAACACCCGCACCACCACCAACCAGACCGACCTGTTCGGCGAGGTGTACATCGGCGGGTTCAAGAACACCTTCTCCACCGGTATCGAGCTGAGCCGCGAGGCCTCCACCAAGGAAGGCTACGACATCACCGGCTTCCGTTCCGGCAACTGCTCTTCGGCCACCGGCCAGATCCCGGGTGTGTGCACCTCGTTCCCCAATCCCAACCCGAACGAGGCCTGGGGCGGCGACGTGACCCGTACCGATGCCGGCGCCGACACCACCAGCAGCACCCGCGCCATCTACCTGACCGATACCCTGGAGCTGAACCCGGCCTGGCTGCTGACCATGGGCCTGCGCTACGACCACTTCGACACCAAGGCCAAGACCAAGGTGGCGGGTGGTGCGACCAGCTTCAAGACCGAAGACACCAGCGAGTTCGTGACCGGCCAGTTGGGCCTGACCTGGAAGCCGACCGACAACGGCAGCGTGTACATCTCGTATGCGACCTCGGCCACCCCGGCCGGCGCTTCGCTGGGTGAAGGCAGCGACGGCAACCCGCTGCTGACGCCGACCACCACCAGCGACCTGAAGGCCGAAGAGACCACCAACTACGAAATCGGCACCAAGTGGGACCTGCTCGATCAGCGTCTGAACCTGACCGCCGCGATCTTCCGCACCGAGAAGGAAAACGCCCGCGTACTGGTCGATGCCAACACCTACCAGAACGCCGGCAAGAGCCGCGTCGATGGCCTGGAGCTGACCGCCACCGGCAAGCTGACCAATGACTGGCAGGTGTTCGCCGGCTACACCTACATGGACGCCAAGCTGGTCGACGGTGGCGCGCAGTCGGTCGGCGGTGTGCTGGTGGACGGCTACAACGACGGCAACCAGATGCCCAACACGCCGAACAACAGCCTGACCCTGTGGACCACCTACAACGTCACGCCAAAACTCACCCTCGGCGGTGGTGCCTTCTACGTCGACGACGTGTTCGGCAACGTGACCAACAGCGTGATGGTCGATTCGTACTGGCGCTACGACGCCATGGCCAGCTACAAGCTGACCAAGAACGTCGACCTGCAGCTGAACGTGCAGAACCTCACCAACGAGGTCTACTACGACAAGGCCTACGCGGCGCACTACGCCAACCAGGCGGCCGGTCGCACGGCGCTGCTGACCACCAGCTTCCACTTCTGACGGCAGCTGGCAGGCCCGGCCCCGTTCACTTCGGTGATCGGGGCCTTTGTGTATCAAGGCATAATGCGCGGCGCATTCACGCAACCCGCAACACAAGGTGGTCGATGTGGTGAAGAAAAGCCTGTTTCAACTGCACTGGTTCTTCGGCATCACCGCCGGGCTGGTGCTGGCGCTGATGGGAGTGACCGGGGCAACCTGGTCGTTCCAGGACGAATTGCTGCGCCTGTTCAACCCACAGGTGCTCAAGGTGCAGGTGCGCGACGAAGGCGTGCTGCCGCCGGCCGAACTGGTGCGCCGCGTCGAGGCCGAACAGGGCGACAAGGTGTCGATGCTGTGGGTGAACGTGCGCAGCGACGAAGCTGCGCGCATCTTCTTCACCCCACCGCCGGGCGAGCGCCGCGGCACCCTGCGCTATGCCGACCCCTACACCGGCAAGCTGCAGCCCCCGGTCAGTGGCCAGGGATTCTTCGATCTGATGCTGCAGTTGCACCGCTTCCTCGCCATGGGCGACACCGGCCGGCAGATCACCGGCGCCTGTACCCTGATGCTGATCTTCTTCTGCCTGTCGGGGCTGTACCTGCGCTGGCCGCGCCAGGCGCTGAACTGGCGAACCTGGCTGACCCTGGACTGGGCGAAGAAAGGTCGTGCCTTCAACTGGGACCTGCACGCGGTGGCCGGTACCTGGTGCCTGCTGTTCTACCTGCTGTTTGCCCTGACCGGGTTGTTCTGGTCCTACGAGTGGTACCGCGAGGGGCTGAACCGGTTGCTGGGCGATGCACCGGCCGCTGGCGAACAGCGCAAGCGCGGCGAAGGCCGTGGCCGCCCGCCCGCACCCGGCAAGGATGCGGCGCCGCTGGTGGTGGACTACGACGCCATCTGGACCAGCCTGCAGGCAGCGGCCGGCCCGGGCCTTCGCACCTACAACCTGCGCCTGCCACCGGCCGGCGGCCAGCCCGCCACCCTGTTCTACCTGCTCGACAACGCCGAGCACGAGCGCGCGCTCAACACCCTGAGCGTGGAGCCGGCCACCGGCGTGGTACGCCAGCACGATCGCTACACCGACAAGTCGTTCAAGGCGCAGTTGCTGGCCAGCGTGTATGCCCTGCATGTGGGCAGCTACTTCGGGCTCACCGGGCGCATCCTGGTGACCCTCGCCAGCCTGAGCATGCCGCTGTTCTTCATCACCGGCTGGCTGCTGTACCTGGACCGCAGGCGCAAGAAGCGCCAGGTACGCGAGGCGCGCAAGGGCCTGAACCCGGCCGGCGACACAGGCAACGGATGGCTGGTGGGGTTTGCCAGCCAGAGCGGCTTCGCCGAACAACTGGCCTGGCAGAGCGCCGGGCAACTGCAGGCGGCGGGCCTGGCGGTGCGCGTGCAGCCCCTGGCGACGCTGACCGAAACCGATCTGCAGCAGGCGCAACGCGCGCTGTTCGTGGTCAGCACCTTTGGCGACGGCGAGGCGCCGGACAGCGCCCGCGGCTTCGAGCGCAAGGTGCTTGGCCAGCCGTGGACGCTGGGTAACCTGAACTACGCCCTGCTCGCACTGGGAGACCGCCAGTACCCGCATTTCTGCGGGTTTGCGCGCAGCTTGCAGCACTGGCTGGAGGCTCGCGGTGCCACCGCCAGTTTCTCTGCCGTGGAAGTCGACAGTGCAGATCCTGCTGCCTTGCAGCAATGGCAGCAGCAATTGGCGGCATTGACCGGCGCAGCGCCGCTGTCTGCCTGGCAGCCGCCGCAGTTCAGCGCCTGGACCTTGACCCGACGCGAGCTGCTCAACCCCGGCAGCCAGGGCGCACCGGTGTACCTGCTCGGTCTGCAACCGTCGCAGCCAGAGCGCTGGGATGCCGGGGACCTGGTCGATGTACTGCCGCGCAATGCCGGTTCGACGGTCAAGGCGTTGCTCGACGGGCTTGGCCTTGAGCCTCACACGCTTGTGCGTGTGGACGGCCTGGAGGAGCGCCTGGACCATGCACTGGGCGGGCGGCTGTTGCCGGCCAGCCGCGGCCACCTGATCGGCCTGCACGCGCAGGCGCTGGTGGATGCGTTGATCCCGGTGGCAGCGCGCGAATACTCCATCGCCTCGATTGCCAGTGACGGTGTGCTGGAGCTGATCGTGCGCCAGGAGCGTCATCCGGACGGCACGCTGGGCCTGGGCTCGGGCTGGTTGACCGAACACCTGGCGCTGGGCGCGAGCGTGAGCGTGCGGTTGCGCCGCAACAGCGGTTTCCATCTGCCGACGGCTCCGGTACCGATGATCCTGATCGGCAACGGTACCGGGCTGGCCGGGTTGCGCAGCCTGCTGAGGGCGCGAATCGTGGACGGCGAGCAACGCAACTGGCTGCTGTTTGGCGAGCGTAACCGGGCGCATGACTTCCTGTGCGAGGAAGAACTGCAGGGCTGGCTGGCAAGTGGTGAACTGGCGCGGCTGGACCTGGCGTTCTCGCGGGACCAGGCGCAGAAGGTGTATGTGCAGGATCGGCTGCGCGAACAGGCTGATGAGCTGCGCCGATGGCTGGCGGAGGGAGCGTCGATCTATATCTGTGGCAGCCTTGAAGGCATGGCGGCGGGTGTGGATGCGGTGCTGGCCGAGGTGCTGGGGGCTGAAGAGCTTGAGCAGTTGATCGAGCTGGGGCGGTACCGGCGGGATGTGTATTGAGCGTCACTCTTCGCCGGCAAGGCCGGCGCCTACGGGGCTGGTGGATGCCCGTAGGCGCCGGCCTTGCCGGCGAAGGGGTCAGTGCAGGTCGAAGGTGTCGGCATCCAGGTTGGCCGGGAACCGCGTGCGGTATGCGGCAAGGTCCGCCGCACTCAGCACCACGGTGAACACGCCGTCTGCCTCGCCGGCACTGAGCAGGCTCTCGCCCTGGAAGTCCAGCACCTGGCTGTCGCCGCTGTAACCAAAGCCCTTGCCATCGGTGCCCACGCGGTTCACTGCCGCCACATAGCACAGGTTCTCGATGCCCCGTGCCGGCAGCAGGCGGTTCCAGTGCAGGCGCCGCGCCGCCGGCCAGTTGGCGGTGTACAGCAGCAGGTCGGTGTCCTGTGCATCGCGGCTCCACACCGGGAAGCGCAGGTCGTAGCAGATCAGCGGGCGCACCCGCCACCCCTTGAGCTCGAACTGCACCTGGCGCTCGCCGGGGGTGTAATGCTTGTGCTCGCCGGCCATTCGGAACAGGTGGCGCTTGTCGTAGAACAGGATCTCGCCGTCCGGGCGTGCCCACAGCAGGCGGTTGCGGTGGCTGCCGTCCTCGGCCTGGATGATCACGCTGCCGGTCACCACGGCATCGAGCTTCCTGGCCTGGCTCTTGAGCCATTTGTAGGTGGGGCCGTTTTCCGGCTCGGCCAGGCTTTCGGAGTCCATCGAAAAACCGGTGGTGAACATCTCCGGCAGGATGATCAGGTCCGCGCCGCGGGCCTGCTCCAGCAGCACCTCGAAATGCTCGTAGTTGGCCATGCGGTCCTGCCAGGCCAGGCTGGTCTGCACCAGCGCCACGGTCAGGTTGGGCAATGTACTCAGATCGCGCATAGTTTTTCCGCTGCCTGACGCAGCGTCTCCTCGCGTTTGGCGAAACACAGGCGCACCAGGCGCTGCTCGGGAATGGGTTGCTGGTAGAACACCGACACCGGAATGGTCGCCACGCCGTGTTCGCGGGTCAGCCATACCGACATCTGCACGTCGTCGAGGTCCGGGCGAATCGCCGAATAGTCCACCAGCTGGAAATACGTACCGGCCACCGGCTTGAACTCAAAGCGAGAGCCTTGCAGCAGGCCACAGAACAGGTCGCGCTTGGCCTGGTAGAACGCCGGCAGCTCTTCGACATGTTCCGGGTGCTCGGCCATGAAATCGGCCAGCGCCCACTGCAGCGGCGTCACGCCGCAGAAGTTGACGTACTGATGCACCTTGCGCAACTCGGCACTCAGGGCTGGCGGCGCGATCACATAGCCGGTCTTCCAGCCGGTCACGTGGTAGGTCTTGCCGAACGAACTGACCACGAAGGCCCGCGGGTACAGGGCCTCGTGGGCCAGCACGCTGGCGTGGCGCGCGCCGTCGTACACCAGGTGCTCGTACACCTCGTCGCTGAGCACATAGATGTCACGGTCGGCGATCAGCGCCGCCAGCTGGTCCAGCTCGGCACGGGTAATCAGCGCGCCGCTGGGGTTGTGCGGCGAGTTGATGACGATCATGCGGGTACGCGGGCTCAGCGCATCGCTGAGTTTCTGCCAGTCGATGGCAAAGCTGTCGGCGCCCAGTTGCACGTGCACGCAACGGCCACCGGCCAGTTCCACGGCGGGTTCGTAGCTGTCGTAGCAGGGGTCGAAGACGATGACTTCGTCGCCGGGGCGGATCACCGCGTGGATGGCGCAGAAGATCGCGGCCGTGGCGCCGGGGGTGATGGTCACCTCGTGGTCGGCATCGACCGTCACGCCATACTGGCGAGCGACCTTGGCCGCTACCTGCTGACGCAGGGCCGGCAGGCCGGTCATGGGGGAATACTGGTTGTGGCCGGCACCGATGTGCCGCCCTACCGCGTCCAGCAGCGCTTGCGGGCCGTTGAAATCGGGAAAGCCCTGGGACAGGTTCAGGGCGCCGGTTTGCACGGCGAGCTGGGACATGGTGGTAAAGATGGTGGTGCCGACGTTCGGCAACTTGCTGCTGATCATGGAGCCCTCTTTCCTGCGCGGTCAGGCTCCGAGCATAGCGGATTGGACCGCCAGGTTGTAGGAGCCAGCGTTGCTGGCGAAAGGGTAAGCGCGGTTCAGTTGATCCGCGCTGCCCATTTCGCCGGCAAGGCCGGCTCCCGCACCATCAGCGCTTGTCCTTGCGCTTCTTGGCCGACTTCTTGTGGTGCGACATCAGGCGGCGCTTCTTGTTGACCTGGCGGTCGGTCAGGGTGTTCTTGTTGCCTTCGTACGGGTTCTCGCCACCCTTGTACTCGATGCGAATCGGCGTACCGACCAGCTTGAGCACACGGCGGTAGGTGTTTTCCAGGTAGCGCGAGTAGGACTTGGGCACCTTCTCCACCTGGTTGCCGTGGATCACGATGATCGGCGGGTTGGCACCCCCCAGGTGGGCATAGCGCAGCTTGATGCGACGGCTGTTGACCATCGGCGGCTGGTGCTCGCTGACCGCGTCTTCGAGGATCTGGGTCAGGCGGCTGGTCGGCCAGCGGGTGACCGCCGACTTGAACGAGTTCTGCACCGACTGGTACAGGTTGCCCACGCCAGTGCCGTGCAGTGCCGAAATGAAGTGAATGTCGGCAAAGTCGACGAAGAACAGCCGGCGTTCCAGCTCGGTCTTCACGTAGTCACGCTCGCCCGGCTGCATGCCGTCCCACTTGTTGAGCGCGATCACGATGGCTCGACCGGCTTCCAGGGCGAAGCCCAGCAGGTTCAGGTCGTGGTCCACCACGCCTTCGCGGGCATCCATGACGAAGATCACCACGTTGGCGTCCTTGATCGCCTGCAGGGTCTTGACCACCGAGAACTTTTCGACTTCCTCGTGGATCTTGCCGCGCTTGCGCACACCGGCGGTGTCGATCAGCGTGTACTTCTCGTCATTGCGCTCGAAGGGAATGTAGATGCTGTCGCGGGTAGTGCCGGGCTGGTCGTACACGATCACACGGTCTTCACCGAGCATGCGGTTGACCAGGGTCGACTTGCCGACGTTGGGGCGACCGATGATGGCGATCTTGATGCCATCCTTCTCGCTGGGGCCAGGAATGCGCACGGCTTCCTCGCCCTCGGCGACGTTCATGTCGATCTCTTCTTCTTCCTTGTCCCGCGGGAAGTCGCTGAGCACAGCTTCGAGCAGGTTGTTCACGCCACGGCCCTGGGCGCCGGCCACGCCGATGGCGTTGCCCATGCCCAGGGGGGCGAACTCGGCAATGGCGGTGTTCGGGTCGATGTTGTCGATCTTGTTGGCCACCAGGAACGAGCGCTTGTTGCGCTTGCGCAGGTGCTCGGAAATCATCTGGTCGGCAGCGGTCAGACCGGCACGGGCATCGACCAGGAACAGCACCACATCGGCTTCTTCGATGGCCAGCAGCGACTGCTCGGCCATTTTTTCGTCCATGCCATGTTCGTCACCGGAGATACCACCGGTGTCGACCAGGATGTAGGAGCGCCCTTGCCAGCGCGCCTCGCCATATTGACGGTCACGGGTCAGGCCAGACAGGTCGCCAACGATGGCATCGCGGGTCCTGGTCAGGCGGTTGAACATTGTAGATTTGCCGACGTTCGGTCGGCCCACCAGGGCGATTACGGGAACCATGCGGCTCTCCACTGCTTGAATTCAAAAAATACAAAGGCCGCTGCAGTGCAGCGGCCGGAGTTCGGGCGGCGCCCCGAAGGCGCCGCAGCCCGAGGCCCGCAGGCCTCAAGCATAGACTCAGCGAATGGTCAGCGCCTCGAGTTTGCCGCTGTTGCCAAACACATAAATCATGTCACCTACCACCAGCGGGCGTGCACGCAGGCCATCGCTGTCGATGCGCTCGCGACCCACGAAGCGGCCGTCCACCTGGCTCAGCAGGTGCAGGTAACCTTCCAGGTCACCCACGGCCACGTAGCTGGAGAACACTTCCGGTGCCGACAGCTGGCGACGGGCCAGCGAGTCGTTGCTCCACAGCGCCGACGAAGAACGCTCGTCGATGCCTTCGACCGTACCGGACGCCAGGCTCACGTAGACGTTGCCAAAGCCCTGGGCCACACCGGCGTAGCTGGAGGCATCGCGCTGCCACAGCACGCGACCGCTTTCCAGCTCGAGGCCGGCGACGCGCCCCTGGTAGCTGGCCACGTACAGCACACCGCCCGACAGCAGCAGGCCGCCGTCGATATCCACCACGCGGTCCAGCTCGGAACGCCCTTGCGGAACGGCAACGCGTTGCTCCCAGACCGGCACGCCGTTCTGGGTGTCCAGCGCCACGACCTTGCCGGTCGAGAGGCCGGCCACGGCCAGGCGGTTGGTCACGATCGGCGCACCGGTACCGCGCAGGGTCAGTACAGCCGGGGTGCTTTCGTAGATCCAGCGGCGGTCGCCGGTGCTGGCATCCAGGGCGATCACGCGATCGTCCTGGGTCTGCACCACCACCACGTCACCGTTGGTCGCCGGGGGCGCCAGTACTTCACTGGTGACCCGCGCACGCCACTTTTCTTCGCCGGTGCTGGCATCCATGGCGATCACTTCACCCTTGAGGGTGCCGAGCATGACCAGGCCGTAGCCGACACCCACCGCACCGGATACCGGCAGGTCGAGGTCTTTCTTCCAGATCACGTCGCCGTTCATGCGGTCCAGCGCCATCACCACGCCGGTCACATCGGCGGCGTAGATGCGGTCGTTCTCGATGGCCGGGACGAGCATGTTGAAGCTCTCGCCCTGGCCGTCACCGATCGAACGGCTCCACTGCTTCTTCAGTACCACCTCTTCGGTGAACTTGGTCAGCTCGGCCGGCGGCAGTTCCTTTTTGCTGTTGCTGCTGCAACCAACGGCCAGAAGGGCCACGGCCAGCACTGCTGCATGTTTCCAACCGATCACGTCACGCATCCCCTTTGGCAAGGTCGTCGAGCTTGAGTTGCAGGCCACCGATCGCGGCGTCATCCGACAGCGCGGCCTTGGCCTTCTGATACGCGGCGTGAGCATCATCGGCGCGACCCAGCTGTACCAGCAGGTCGCCCTTGAGTTCTTCACGGCTGGCCAGGAAGGCCTTGTCGGCATCGCCATCGAGCAGCTTCAGGGCGTCATCGACCTTGTTCTGCGCGGCCAGTACACGGGCCAGGCGCTGACGGGCAATTTCGCCCAGGGTGGCGTCGGCCGGCTTGTCGAGCACGCTTTTCAGTTCGCTGGCGGCGTCGTCGAGCTTGCCGCTCTCGACCGCGACCTTGGCCACGAACAGGCTGGCGTACTGCGCGTAGGCCGTGCCGCCGAACTCGCTCTTGAGCTTGCCCGACAGGTCCGCGACCTGGGCCATGTCCGGCTGGCCGGTCGGCGTCAGGGTGGTTTCAAGCAGGGCCTGATATAGGTTCGAAGCACCTTGGGACTGGTTGCCCTGGTACTTCTGCCAGGTCTGCCAGCCCAACACTACCACCAGCGCCAACAGGCCACCGGTCAGCAGTGGTTTGCCGTTGCGCTGCCACCAATCCTTGAATGCGGCCAGTTGTTCATCATCGCTACTCGACACCCCAATACTCCTTTTCACCAAATCGGCTGTTGACCCGCTTCACGCCTGCGCGAGGGAAGCTTCCAGGTGCTCGGCCAGAGCATCCCAGGCAATGTTTTGTTGTTCGCCCTGACCACGCAGGGGTTTGAAACCTACCACTTGTTGCGCCAGTTCGTCGTCCCCCAGGATCAAGGCATACAGAGCGTTGCTCTTGTCGGCCTTCTTGAACTGGCTCTTGAAGCTGCCGCCACCGGCATTGACCTGCAGGCGCAAGCCCGGCAGGCGGTCACGCAGACGCTCGCTCAGGGCCAGCCCGGCGAGTTCGGCCTGTTCGCCAAAGGCGCACAGGTAGACGTCGATCTGACGCGAAATCGACTCGGGCACCTGGCCCAGGGTCTCGATCAGCAGCAGCAGACGCTCGATGCCCATGGCAAAACCCACGCCCGGGGTCGGCTTGCCGCCCATCTGCTCGACCAGGCCGTCGTAGCGGCCACCGGCACATACGGTGCCCTGGGAACCGAGCTTGTCGGTGACCCACTCGAACACGGTCTTGCTGTAGTAGTCCAGGCCGCGCACCAGCTTGGTGTTGATCACGAACGGAATGCCGGCGGCGTCCAGACGAGCCTTGAGGCCCTCGAAGTGCACGCGCGATTCTTCGTCCAGGTAGTCTTCGAGCTTCGGTGCACCCACCAGCGCCGCCTGGGTGTTGGCGTCCTTGCTGTCGAGGATGCGCAGCGGGTTGGTCTTGAGGCGACGTTGGCTGTCTTCGTCCAGTTGCTCCAGGCGCGCCGAGAGGAACTCGACCAGCGCGTCACGGTAACGGCCGCGGGCTTCGCTGGTACCCAGGCTGTTGAGTTCGAGCTTGACCGCATCGCGGATGCCCAGCAGGCCCCACAGGCGCCAGGTGAGCACGATCAGCTCGGCGTCGATGTCCGGGCCATCGAGGTTGAACACCTCCAGGCCGATCTGGTGGAACTGGCGATAGCGGCCCTTCTGCGGGCGCTCGTGGCGGAACATCTGGCCGATGTACCAGAGCTTCTGCACCTGGCCACCACCGCTGATGCCGTGTTCGAGCACGGCGCGCACACAGGCGGCGGTGCCTTCGGGGCGCAGGGTCAGGGAGTCGCCGTTGCGGTCGGCGAAGGTGTACATCTCTTTTTCGACGATGTCGGTCACTTCACCGATGGAACGCTTGAACAGCTCGGTCGGCTCGACGATCGGGGTGCGGATCTGGCGATAGCCGTAGGTGTCCAGCAGGCCGGCCACGGTGCTCTCGAAATAGCGCCACAGCGGGGTCTGCTCGGGCAGGATGTCGTTCATGCCACGAATGGCTTGCAGCGATTTGCTCACGGTAAATCCTTAACGAAATCGGTGTCGGTCAACCGCGGGCAATCACTGCCGCGTCGGCCTCGGCCTTCTCGGCCGCTTTCTGGCGGATGAGTTTTTCCAGCTCATCCACCAGGTTGTCATTGGTCAGCTTCTGCGCCGGCTTGCCATCGATGTAGATCAGGTTCGGCGTGCCGCCGGTGAGCCCCACGTGGGCTTCCTTGGCTTCGCCGGGGCCGTTGACCACACAGCCGATCACCGCCACGTCCAGCGGTACCAGCAGGTCTTCGAGGCGCCCTTCTAGCTCGTTCATGGTCTTGACCACATCGAAGTTCTGCCGCGAGCAGCTCGGGCAGGCGATGAAGTTGATGCCACGCGAACGCAGGTGCAGCGACTTGAGGATGTCGTAGCCGACCTTCACTTCCTCGACCGGGTCGGCGGCAAGCGAGATGCGGATAGTATCGCCAATCCCTTCGGCAAGCAGCATACCGAGGCCCACGGCCGATTTCACCGTGCCCGAGCGCAGGCCGCCGGCTTCGGTGATGCCCAGGTGCAGCGGCTGCACGATCTGCTTGGCCAGCAGGCGATAGGCCTCGACGGCCATGAACACGTCGGAGGCCTTCACGCTGACCTTGAAGTCCTGGAAGTCGAGGCGATCGAGGTGCTCCACATGACGCATGGCCGACTCGACCAGCGCCGCCGGGGTGGGCTCGCCGTACTTCTTCTGCAGGTCCTTTTCCAGGGAGCCGGCGTTGACGCCGATACGGATAGGGATGCCGCGATCACGCGCGGCATCCACCACCGCACGCACGCGGTCTTCACGGCCGATGTTGCCGGGGTTGATGCGCAGGCAGTCCACACCCAGCTCGGCCACGCGCAAGGCGATGCGGTAGTCGAAGTGGATATCGGCCACCAGCGGCACGCTGACCCGCTGCTTGATGCGGCCGAAGGCTTCGGCCGCGTCCATGTCCGGTACCGAGACGCGCACGATGTCGACGCCGGCATCCACCAGGCGGGTGATCTGTGCGACGGTGGCATCGACGTCGTTGGTGTCGGTGTTGGTCATGCTCTGGACGGCGATGGGTGCATCGCCGCCGACAGGCACATTACCTACCCAGATTTTGCGCGATTCGCGACGTTTGATCGGAGATTCGCCGTGCATGACTTATTGTCCCAACTTCAGGCGAGCAGTCTCGCCACTGGTGAACGGCGCCACGTCGACGGGCTGGCCGTTGAAACTGATCTGTGCGCCACGGGCAAAGCCCAGGCGTACCGCGAACGGCGGCTTGCCGGTGAGCTCGAGCGTCTCGCCCTTGCGCTTGGTGGCATTGACCAGCACCTTGCCGTTGCCGTCTGTGACCGAAGTCCAGCAATCGGCAACGAACTGCATGTGCAGCGAGGCGCTGCCGGCAGCCGGTGCAGCCGCTGGCGCAGCGGGGGTGGCGGGGTTTGCAGGCGCAGGGGCGGCAGCCACAGCCGGGGCGCTGGCCGCAGGGGCCGGCG
>NZ_DLNW01000009.1:0-2500 GCF_002478435.1 Pseudomonas sp. UBA7500
GTCTACGGCATCGACATGCCGAGCGCTCATGAACTGATCGCGCACAACCGCAGCACCCAGGACGTGGCCGAACTGATCGGCGCCGACTGGCTGGTCTACCAGGACCTGCCGGACCTGATCGAGGCTGTAGGTGGTGGCAAGATCAAGATCGAGCATTTCGATTGCGCGGTATTCGATGGCCAGTACGTGACTGGCGACATCGACGCCGCCTACCTGGACAAGATCGAGCAGGCGCGCAACGACGCCTCCAAGGTCAAGAACCAGGCGGTCAGCGCGATCATCGACCTTTACAACAACTGACAAGGGGAGCAACGGCATGACACAGCAATGGGATGCCGGGCGCCTGGACAGCGACCTCGACGGGGTCGCTTTCGATACGCTGGCGGTACGCGCCGGCCAGCATCGCACGCCGGAAGGTGAGCACAGCGACCCGCTGTTCTTCACTTCCAGCTACGTGTTCCGTACGGCGGCCGATGCCGCTGCGCGGTTCGCCGGCGAGGTTCCAGGCAACGTCTATTCGCGCTACACCAACCCGACCGTAAGGGCCTTCGAGGAGCGCATCGCCGCCCTGGAAGGCGCCGAGCAGGCGGTCGCCACCTCCACAGGCATGTCCGCGATCCTGTCGCTGGTGATGGCCTTGTGCAGCGCTGGCGACCACGTGCTGGTCTCGCAGAGCGTGTTCGGTTCGACCATCAGCCTGTTCGAGAAGTACTTCAAGCGCTTCGGCGTGCAGGTCGACTACGTGCCGCTGGCCAACCTGGCTGGCTGGGAACAGGCGATCAAGCCCAATACCAGGCTGCTGTTCGTCGAGTCGCCGTCCAATCCGCTGGCCGAGCTGGTGGACATCGGCGCGCTGGCCGAGATCGCCCATGCCCGGGGCGCGCTGCTGGTGGTGGACAACTGCTTCAGCACTCCGGCCCTGCAACAGCCATTGAAGCTGGGCGCGGACATCGTCATGCATTCGGCGACCAAGTTCATCGACGGCCAGGGGCGCTGCATGGGCGGCGTGGTCGCCGGGCGCAACGAGCACATGAAGGAAGTGGTGGGCTTTCTGCGTACTGCGGGGCCGACGCTGAGCCCGTTCAACGCCTGGGTGTTCCTCAAGGGCCTGGAAACGCTGAACCTGCGCATGCGCGCCCACTGCGCCAATGCCCAGGCCCTGGCCGAGTGGCTGGAGCAGCAGGACGGTGTCGAGAAGGTGCATTACGCCGGCCTGCCAAGCCACCCGCAGCACGAGCTGGCCAAGCGCCAGATGCGCGGCTTCGGTGCGGTGGTGAGCTTCGAGGTCAAGGGTGGCAAGGAGGGCGCATGGCGCTTCATCGACGCCACGCGGCTGATTTCGATCACCGCCAACCTGGGTGACAGCAAGACCACCATCACCCACCCGGCCACCACCTCCCACGGCCGTCTGGCGCCGCAGGAGCGTGAGGCCGCCGGGATTCGCGACAGCCTGATCAGGGTTGCCGTGGGCCTGGAAGACGTGGGCGACCTGCAGGCCGACCTGGCGCGCGGTCTGGCGGCGCTGTGATCGACTGGTCGGTGAGCGAGAGCAGCCACAACGGGCGTGTGGCGCTGGTAACCGGCGCTGCACGCGGGATCGGCCTGGGCATCGCGGCCTGGCTGATCAGCGAGGGCTGGCAAGTGGTGCTCACCGACCTGGATCGGGCCCGTGGCGCGAAGGTGGCCAAGGTGCTCGGTGACAACGCCTGGTTCGTCGGCATGGACGTGGCCGACGAGGCCCAGGTGACGGTGGGCGTGGCCGAGGTGCTGGGGCAGTTCGGACGCCTGGATGCGCTGGTGTGCAACGCGGCGATTGCCGACCCGCACAATACCACCCTCGAAAGCCTCAGCCTGAACCACTGGAACCGCGTGCTGGCGGTCAACCTGGGTGGCCCGATGCTGCTGGCCAAGCACTGTGCGCCTTACCTGCGCGCGCATTGCGGCGCCATCGTCAACCTGGTGTCCACCCGTGCGGCACAGTCCGAACCCGATACCGAGGCCTATGCTGCGAGCAAGGGCGGGCTGCTGGCCCTGACCCACGCACTGGCCATGAGCCTGGGCCCGGAGATCCGCGTCAACGCTGTCAGCCCTGGCTGGATCGATGCGCGGGACCCTTCGCTGCGCCGTGCCGAGCCCTTGAGCGAGGCCGACCATGCGCAGCACCCGGCGGGCAGGGTAGGGACCGTGGAAGATGTGGCGGCGATGGTGGCATGGCTGTTGTCGCGCAACGCGGGTTTTGTCACCGGCCAGGAGTTCGTGGTGGACGGTGGCATGACCAAGAAGATGATTTACACGTAAGCGGCAGGCTTCACGCGACACGCTGCAAGACCTGTGCAATCGGCTTTTGATTCTGCTTTTACTTGCAGCTTGTTGCTTGAAGCCTGCAGCTGTTTTTTTACGAAAGTGAAAAAAACTTCAACACTGGTATTGACTTAGGTTCGATACCTGCGTAAATTTCACCACCTCAGCGAAGCACACGGGTGATTAGCTCAGCCGGGAG
>NZ_DLNW01000009.1:2644-11340 GCF_002478435.1 Pseudomonas sp. UBA7500
TCGAGTCCCGTCCGCTGCGCCACTTTTCTCCAGATCGGTTCAACAACCGGTTTGAGGTCCGAAGCCAAGGCTTCAGGCCAGATCCCAGTTTCAAACAGGTGAAAGCCTGTGCGATACGCAGCGGTAGTTCAGTCGGTTNNAGGGTCGCTTTTTTTGTGCCTGCAGAAAAGCCTGGCCGCCAAGGCTGGCACCTGCTGGCGACGTACTGCCTGCAGGTGCCGGCCTTGCTGGCGAAAGAATATGCCCCTCAGACCTTGAAGCGCGAAAGCAGCCCTTGCAGCTCAGTGCCCAGGCGCGCCAGCTCTGCCGCCGAGGTGGCAGTGTGCGCCGAGGCGGTGGACGTCTGTTCGGCCACATCACGCACACTGATCACGCTGCGACCGATCTCTTCGGCTACCGCGCTCTGCTGTTCGGCGGCGGTCGCGATCTGCACGTTCATGGCCTGGATGTGCGTGACCGTGTGTGTGATGGCCTGCAGCTCCACGCCTGCCTCATTGGCCAGCCCGACTGTCGTACCGACCATGCCCTGGCTGGTGTGCATGCGTTCTGCAGCCCTCTGCGCACCCTGCTGCAATGACCCGATCAATGTCTCGATCTCTGCGGTGGACTGCTGGGTGCGTTGGGCCAGCCCGCGCACCTCATCGGCCACCACNNGGTTGGTCTGCTCGGCGATGGCATTGATCACCGTCATCACACTGCCGATGCGTTCGCTCTCTTCGGACAACCTGCCGAGGGCGTCGGCGGAGGTGCCGATGTCGTCGGCCAACTGGTCGATCTGGGTCAGTGCGCGCTGTACCACCAGATTGCCCTGGCTGGCCTGGCTGTTGGCCTGGCGGGTGGCGGTACTGGCCTGCTCGGCATTGCGCGCCACTTCCTGCACCGTGGCTACCATTTCGCTCATGGCCGTGGCGACCTGGTCGGTCTCCAGTTTCTGGCTGTCGACGCCGGCACGGGTCTGTTCGGTGATGGCCGAGAGCTGCTCGGCCGCCGCTGACAACTGAGCGGTAACGGTGCCCACCTGGCCCAGCACACCGCGCAGGTTGTCGCCGCTTTGGGAGAGGGCTTGGAGCAACTGGCCAAACTCGTCACGGCGCAGCTCGCTGCTGTTATCCCTCAGGTCGCCGGCACCGATACGACGCGCGATCACTACGGCCTGCTGCAACGGCCGGGTGATCTGGCGGATGATCACCCAGCCGATCGCACCGCCCAGCAGCATGGCGCCAACCAGCAGCCCGAGCATCAGCGCACGGCTGTGGCTGGACTCGTCGACGCTGAGCTGATTCTGGCGTGCGATCAGCGTATTGATCGCTTCCAGGCTGGTTTCGATATTGCTCACCAGCACCGTACGGCTGCGGGCCTGCTGCTCGACATCGCGGGCAAAGCGCTCGGCCAGTTGCAGGTACTGGTCCAGGTCGGAGGGCAGTCTACCCAGTTGCGGGTGACGGCTGCCCAGGCGCTTCACGCTGTCATTGGCGCGCGTGTGGGCCTCACGCACCGTGTCCAGGCGTTTGGTGCTGCCCTCGCGCATCATGGCCAGGCTGTTCTGGCGCAGGTCGCTCAGGGCGTCGTTGAGGGTGGCAAGGTCGCGACGGACGTTACTGGCGTCGTCCTGGTACAGCGCCTGGGTCAGTGTACGGACATCGTTCTGCAGGCTGCTGCCCAGGCGCTCGGAATCGGCCTGGATGCGGCCTATGTCCTGCTGGGCGGTTTGCAGCTGGCGAAACTGCTGCATGTAGCCCTGCATGTTTTCCAGCACGTGTTGCAACTGCTGCCTGGACACTGCGTCGTCCAGGCGCTGGAGGTTCTCCTCGATCAGCGCCACCAGGGTGCTGTAAGAGGTGTTCAATTGCGCCGCAAGGTTTTCATCGCCGTGGTGTTCATACGACAGGCGCGCGGCGCGAATGTCATTGGTGTGGTCGAGCACGTGATTGACCGACNNCCAGCCGATCGGCACGGGTGGTCAGGGTGTTGAGGCTGCGAATGCCGATCACGGCGAGGAGCGCCATCAGCAGCACGATACTCGCGAAACCGAGGGCCAGCTTCACTTTCACCGATATGTTTTTCACCTTCAATGCTCCTGGGTCGATGGTCAGTGGCTGATGTAGTGGCGTATTGCCATTTTCTGTCGCATGCCGGGCCAGTATCGATGGGCTCAAGGTGTAGCGGGGAGTCAGACATTTCCCGGTATGACGTGGGAAAGCTGGTTAAATAGTGAGCGAAAAAAATCGCGACCAATGGTTCAGGATGGCTGTGTAGTGCAGGCCAGCCGCTGTGCAGGTGAAATTTAGTGCCGGATCGCCCGGTTGCGGTTTCAGTCATCTGCGGATGTGATGCACAATAGGCGCCGACCGTTTTTCGCAGGATTTTCAATGTCAAAGTCAACCGTCTTCACTGCGCTCGGGCTGGCCCTTGTGCTGGCGGGCGTTGCCGGCTGTTCCTCGAAGAAAGCCGCCATCTACGAACACGAGAACTTCGACGACTCGGGCACCTTCTCGCGCAGCTTTCCGGTCAGCGAAGCAGGTACCTGCGAGGCTGCCCGGCGCGCGCTGCTCAGCCAGGGCTACATCATCACCACCAGCGAACCGGGCCAGGTCAATGGCAACAAGAGTTTCCAGCAGACGGGCGACTCGCACCTGCAGATCAGCTTCAACGTGGTCTGTGCCAACGACACCGGTTCCGGTCAGCGCTCGACCATGTTCGCCAATGCCCTGCAGGACCGTTATGCGCTGAAAAAATCCAACACTTCGGCCAGCCTCGGGGTGGGTGTGCTGGGGTCGGTGTCGATGCCGATCGGCTCGTCGGACGACTCCATGGTCAAAGTGGCCAGCGAAACGGTGACCTCGCCCAAGTTCTACGAGCGCTACTTTGCGTTGGTCGAGAGTTTCCTGCCCAAGCCGAGCAAGAAGGCAAAGGTCGAGCCCAAGGCCGAACCCGCCAAGCCGGCTCTCGACCTGGGAGTGCCCGAACCTGCGCCTGCTGCGCCAAGCGCTCCGGCCGTCGAGGCTGCGCCGGTGCAGGCTCCGGCCCCTGCGGCACCTGCCGAGGTTGCAGCGCCGGTGGTGGCGGTACCGGCAGCGCAAGCGCCGGCTGCACCGCTGGTCGACGACAGCAAGAGCTCGCAGCCTGTGGCGCCGCCCCAGGATGCGGCGCCGATCACGGTCGAACAGACTGCACCGCCCACCGAGCCTGCCGCCGCACCGGCGCAGCCTCCAGCGGCCCCGACGCCCGACGCGCCTGCGCCGCTGTGACGCATCGGATAAATCATCGATTGCCTGCTACGTTTATCTCAATGGGCTGAGCGCTTGTGCTTTTCGCTGGCTTGCCAGCGAAGGGCGAGCCACCTTGCGCCAGCCTGTCACGTCACGGTCATTTTTTCTTCACCTGGGCACTTTAGGGTGAAGCACGACTCAATGACATGATCGAGAAAACCAAGGAGCAGGCAATGGACGACTATCAAGAAGAACTGCTGGAATACCGCGCATTCGAACTCGACCCGCCAGAGCCGGCCGAAGACGCTACCGAGCTCTGATCGGGCTTATGCGCCCCGCCGCTGGCTGCGGCGAAAGTCCCCCGGCGTCACGCCGTTCCAGCGCTTGAATGCGCGCTGAAAGGCCTCTGCCGACGCAAACCCCAGCAGGTAGGCTATTTCGCCAAAGGCCAGCTCCGTGTCGCGGATGTAGGTCACAGCCAGATCGCGGCGCGTGTCGTTCAGAATCGCCCGAAACTGCGTGCCTTCCTCGGCCAGCTTGCGCCGTAAGGTCCAAGTGGGCAGTTGCAGCTGCGCCGCCACTTCACCCAGGTCCGGTTCACGTCCGCCGTTGAGCAACGGCCCCAGCAGATGGGCGATACGCTCAGCCAGGCTGCGCATGCGCGTGCGCTCCGCCAGTTCCTGCTCGCATAGCTGCAACAGGTGCTGCCAGGTGCTGGGGCAATGGGCCGGGTTGCGCAGCGCCAGGCTGGCGCGGTCCAGGCGCAACTGATTATGTGTGGCCCCGAACTGCACCGGGCTGCTGCACAGGGCCTGGTAACGGTCGGCATAGGCGGGCGCGCAAAACTCGATCTCCATGCGCTCTGCCTGCACTGCCACCCCCACCAGCCCCGACAGTTGTGCCAGCCAGCCGGCCAGTACCGAGTCGACCACGAAGCGGTTGTAGTCGTTGTACGGGCTGATCGAATAGAAGCGCAGCCAGGCGCCCTGATTGTCCTCATGGAGGCTGGACTGGCCACGGTAGTTGGCGGCGTACAGCGGCTCGAAACGCACCAGCGTACGCGCGGCCTCGCCCAGGGTAGGGGCCTGGGCGGCGGCTACACCGGCCAGGCCGGCCTGGTTCAGGCGGCTCAGGCGGCCCATGTGCAAGCCCAGCGCCGGTTCGTTGCTGAGTGCAATGGCGGCATGGCCCAGGTGCATGTAGCGCGGAATCGACAGGCGCGCACCGGCTTCGGCCAGCCGTGCAGGCACAAGCCCGTAGCGTTGCAGAAGGGGGGCCGGATCATGCCCCAGTTGCTGCAGCGCCTGCGCAAGGCTCTGGATGAATCCCACCGACAGATCCCCCAGGCGTACCCGTGGTCGGTTCATCGGTTACAGCCAGAGGTTGAGCAGGCGCGCGCCGGGATGACTGCTGGCACTGACGTAGTGCCCGTCGCGGCTGGTGAAGCCCAGGCCGTCGCCGGCAATTTCCCAGAACTGGCCGCGCAGGAACACGCTCAGCAGGGCGGTATCGGCGCTTTGGCCGTGGCCGATCAGGCGCTGCCAGGCCTGGCCTTCCTCGACCTGGCCGGCCTTGAGCGGCAGGCTCACGGCCATCGGCTGGTGGCGGTTGCCGCGCCAGGGGGCGGTCCAGCTGTCTCGGCCGCTGATGAAGGCGGGTACCGCGATCAGTTGCGCCGACTGCGCGGCCAGTTGCTGGTAGTTGGCCGGGTACCAGCTGTCGCTGCCCACCAATACGCCGAGGCGGCCTGCGGGTGTATCGAATACTTGCAGCGGATAGGCATCGCCGCTGCGGATGAAGCGGCGCACTTCACTGTCGGGGTATTGCTGGCGTTGCGGCTGGCCGATCACCTTGCCGTCACTGGCGAATACCACGCCGTTGTTGTACAGCGCGCCGCTGCCACTGTGAAGGATGCCTTGCTCTGCATACGGCGTGGGCAGCACGATGGAACCGGCCACCAGGGTCACGCCGAACTCCCTGGCCAGGCCGCCGAACAGTTGCTGGTAGTCGGCTGCCATCTGCGTGGCCTTCATGCGCAGGTGCGCATCGGCTCTGCGGTCGTCNNCCCTCGGCGTTGAACATCGCCAGTCCGTAGCGCAGCGGGTTGCTCAGCTCCAGCCATTGCCAGGCCTCCTGCAGGCGGGTGACCTGGTACAGCTCTTTCTTTTCGCCGCGGGCCCACAGCCAGGTGCCGATATGCTCGGGCAGCACCACGATCGTGCGCGGGCCGACCAGGCCCTGGGTGCGAGCGTGTTCAAGGTAGGCGGCGAGCTTGCGGTGCAGCAGGGCCAGGTTCTGGTAGTCGCCCGGATACAGCAGTGGCTCGATGCCCAGCAGATTGCCCTTGTCGGTGGGCACGCCCTGGTTCAGCGCCACTTCAACACGAAGGTCGGACAGGTAGTGGCCGGCCGGGCGTTGTTCGGTCCACAGGCCATAGCCCAGGAGCATGGCAGTCAGAACAAGCGCCAGGGCGCCAAGCAGAAGTTTTCGCATGGAATCAGATGTATGTCCGCAGTTGCGTCGAGGGTACTGGAAACAGGGGGTTGGTGAAACATATCCTGCTCGCACTGGGCACTGAGTCGAAGCATAGGACTGCTGCAGGCGTCTTAAATACTGGCGCACTTGCTATTTGCCATGGCGGATCTATCGTCGTTGTTACAGCCTTCCAAAGGATTGGCATCATGACGATACGGCTGGTCAGACTGCTGGTCATGGGCGGGGCCGCGCTGCTCGCATCCTGTGCGCTGTTCAACCCTTATGTGCAGAGTATCGCGCCTGAAACAAAGACTGCCACTGGCTCGCAACTGGCCAGCAAGATCCGCATGGAGCTCCAGGGCAAGACCAACGGATTGGCCTACTGGCAGTCGGGATCGTCATTGGCGCTGGCAGGTGCGCTGGGTCTTGGGGGCTACAAGGCCGTCACTGCAGGCAACGGTCACCAGGTGGCAGCGCTTGCGGCTGGCAGTGCATCGCTCTATGGTTTTTCCGCTGCGCAGTACAAACCCACCAGAGAGCAGCTTTATCACCGTGGCGTGCAAGCGGTGATGTGTGTCGAGTCGATATACGAGCGGGCCAGCCTGGAGGAGGGTAACGAGCTGATAAGGCGCATCGCCCAGCTGAAGGCTGGCTCTGGAGCCGTGTCGATTACCAATGCCTACTCGTTGTATGGCGCGATTTCCAGGGCGAAGGCATTCGACAGGGTGTACAAGGAGAAACTGGTCGAAATCGTCGCGGCGCTCAACAACTACCTGGCTGCATTGCAGCCTGCCCCTGAGGTGACGTACCGGATCATCTCCGACGCGATCGGGTCACGGCCGGTTCCCCCGCCAGACGGCACGAAGAACGCGTGGTCAGCCGGCCTGGCGCCTATTTCCATCAATGGACGTTTCAATGCCCAGCAGCAGCTCCAGGCGGCCTTGCTGGCCGACGAGGCCAATGAATGGATTGCGCGCATCTACACCACTGCACCGGGCTTTGACAGTGATGCTCCCGGTTGCAACCCGTTTCAGGGGCAAGTGCCCTCGATCAAAGGGCTGCCATCCGGATCCACACTGGACATGGCGGCAGGCGGGCAGGAGCGCTTTCTGATCCTGAACTCCTCCGGCGACCTGCGCATCACCTACGCAACCCAGGACTCATCCGATCAGGGCGCTGCCGAAATCAGGGTGATTACTGAAAACAGAAGCTACTGGGTGGAGGTCAAGGCGCTCAGGCAGACCCAGAAACCGCTGAAGGCCTATCTGACGGATAGCCAGAAGGGCGAAGTCACCATCGACTTCTATATCAGTATCTCCGCCGCTCCTGCGGCTGGTCCTTGAGCTGGGGGGATCGAGAATGTCTGGCGCAACGGTACTGTCCGGGCTTGCTGCGGGCTTTCTGCTCGCCGCGTCAATGGCTTCAGGCGCCGAGGATTGCGGTACGCCTGGCACACTGACCAGCAGCAAGGGTGATTCCCGAGTGTTGGTGACGCGAGTGTTCAAGGATGGCTCGATCGCCGTGCGTGCGCGGCTGGCAGTGAATCCAGATGGTGGCAAGGGCGCCTACACCGTTGGCGATCATGGGTTCACCTATATCGCCAACGGCCTTTCGATCATGCGCAAAGGTGTCCGCTATCGATGCGACCTTGATTGCCGAAACGCTTTTCTGAAGGCGGAACTCAAAGGGTTTGCCGAGCACACGCCCGAGTTCTGCGTGTATGCCATGGAAGTCGAGCCCTTTGCGCCAGGGCAGGCCAGAACATCCTGCGGCAATGGGCGCTACCTCATCGGAAATGGCAAGGGCCGCCTGCGCAAGGGGCCGCTGCTTGACACCGTGAGCGGCGCCACGGTGCAGAGCTATGTTTCCACTACCTCATTGCGCCACAAGGTGGATGGCCAGGTGCAGCCTCTGGACTCCGAGTCACTGCCCATAGCGGTGGCCGCCAAGGCGAGCATGCTGGGATCGATCGTCTGGGTCGCAGGCAAGGGCCTGCACGGCACGTTCGCGCTTGTGGGCGAAAGCGGGCCGGCTTTTGGCGAAGGCTCAATCGCGCTGCACCAGTTGTTGCACACCAATGCAATCACCGCACAGGCATCCGGCCCTATCCCTGTGGGGCAGCGCTGCAGCGCTGTCGAGTCAGGCCTGACGCCCCCTTTTCGGTCCTCCCCGGACAAACCGGGTGACGGCTGCCGGAAAGGGCGAGCAGCCAGCAGCGCCAGCGATATCCGTGCCTACAACGGTATCAGCGAGCCAGTCGATTTCGTCGTGCTTGGCCAGGCCGGATTTTCCCGCAAAGGCGGGTTGATCGAGCAGACGGTGACTCGGCAGTCGATCGATGAGGCGGCTGCGCGAGCCGGCTATACCCAGCAGCGTATTCGTCAGATGCTGGCCTGCCTGCCGCGGTCCTGAGCCAGGTGACCGCCTACGGCTGGTCTCAGCCCTTGGCCGCCATGGCCGTCACTTCCACGCGCATGCCTTCGACCGCAAGGGCGGCCACGCCAACTGCGGCCCGCACTGGCCATGGTTTGGCGAAAAAGCGCTGGTACACTGCATTGAAGGCGGCGCGGTCGGCCATGTCGGTGAGGTAGATGGTCAGGTGCATGACCCTGTCCNNTCGAGCTGCCGGCGCGCTCCAGTGCCACCTTCAGGGCTTGCAGGGTGCATTCGCTCTGCAGGGTGATATCGCCCAGTTCCAGGCTGCCGTCTGCCCGGGTCGGGATCTGGGTGGAGACCAGCACGCCGCCGAAACCGACAACGTCGGAGGAGATGGAGTCGGCATCGAGATCGGGAACGAAGGTGAGGTCGTGGTTGGCCATGGGCAGCTCTCGTTTGAGGGGGGGACAAGTTGGCCGACAGTTTACAGGGTCATGGCGCATGAGGTGCGATGGCGAGCGCATTCAGTCGTCAGTGAGTGGGTGCCTGTCGGCGACGATCGATCGGTCAGTCGACGCTCGTTTTGCCTCTTGAAATGCTCCCGGCCGATTTCCCCAACTGCGCAACTTCTTGCGC